>JBDTTM010000349.1:0-4567 GCA_039930605.1 Bacteroidota bacterium | reverse complement strand
TTGTTGATTCTTCACTCCTAAAACGCAATGACATTCTCTCTATGCAAAATTCAATCAACAGTATGGAGTTAAATAAAAATTTAATGTCACTCGGCAAAAGACCTGATTTCGGAGTGAGTGTTTCGCATGCTCAGATGCTTGGTATGCCAAATCAATATACAATTATGGGTATGATGACTATTCCCATTGCTCCGTGGTCGGCTAAAATGTATAAGTCGGAAGTAAAGTCAATGGGTTTTGAAATTGAAGCTATGCAAAAGGAAAAAGAAAATATGCAACTAATGGCAACAAAAATGATTGCAGAAAAGCGCACGATGTTCAATTATGAAATTCAACAATACAAAAACTACACGCAAAATATTGTCCCCGCTTACCAGAAAAATTTTGAAACAAGTTTGCTTTCCTACAAACAAAACACAGGAAACTTTTTTATTCTCCTTGATGCGTGGGATATGTTGCTGATGAAACAAATTGAACAGCTTGATAAACTAAACGAAGCATTAAAGCTGCAAGTTGAATATGAATACGAAATTGAAAAACGATAGGCGATGAAAAAGAACAAAATCAATTTCAGAATTTATTATTTAGTAATGATTATTTCATTCATGATTTCGTGCAGCAATAAAGGAAAGAGAAATACGGAGCAGAATAAGGAGAATAATAGTATGTCTGGAATGGATATGAGTAATGCAAAGGATACCAGCATGGCAGGAATGGACATGGCGGAGACTCCCGACACAAGTGCAAATAAAATGGAAGGGATGGACATGAATACTTCAGCAGACTCAACGCTAGTTCGTTTTGCAAATGAAACCTATCATTCAATTATTTCAGACCAGAAATCGGTAAAGGCAGTGATGAATAATTTGAACGATACAATAATTGCCAATGGAATAATTTCTTTTGATGCGAGAAGAAATAATAAAATTGCTGTGCGAAGCGGAGGGCGGATTGAAAAACTTTATATCAAATACAATTATCAACACGTAAGCAAAGGTGATAAAATTCTTGATCTATATAGTCCTGAACTTTCCACTTTTGAAGACGAGTATTTATATCTTCTGAAAAACAATTCAGACAAAACACTCTTAGAAAATTCAAAACAAAAACTTTTGTTGTTTGGATTAAGCGAATCACAAATTTCATTACTTGAAAAATCAGGAAATAGCACACAAACAATCAGCATTTACAGCCCGTACAGTGGATATGTTCTGTTTAATTTGAATGACAATTCAAGAACAACTTCAATGAGTAGTTCATCAGCAAGTCCAGGTATGGGCGGAATGGGCGGTGCCGCAAAATCATCTCCACAGAATTATAGTAGTACCAATAACGAACAGATTAGAGAAGGTATGTATGTGAATAAAGGGCAAACACTTTTTGCGGTAAATGATTTCAAAGAAGTATGGGCAGTGATTTCTATTGATTCAAAACAGCAAACCAAAATAAAAGTTGACGGAGTTGTAAAAATTAAAAGTGAAGTTGCAGAAGAAAATGTGACTGCAAAAATAAATTTCATTGAACCATATTTTGAAGACGGTAGTAGGTATTCACGTGTGAGAGTTTATTTATCCAATCAGAAAAACCTGTTTAAATTAAATTCATTCATCACAGCACAATTTAATTTTTCATTAAATGCCCTCTTGATTCCAAGTGCTGCAATCTTGGATTTGGGAAATAAAAAAGTAGTGTGGCTAAAAACAGGTACAATTGAAAATGGGAAAAATATTTATAAAGTTCATATTGTGGGAACTGGAGTAGCATCAAAATATTTTACTGAAATAATAAGTGGTCTGTCTGCAGATGACGAAGTCGCATCCGATGCAGGTTATTTATTAGACAGCGAAGGTTTGGTTAATTCAGAAAAACATTAACAATGAATAAGATAAAATATATATCTAATAAAATTCTTTGGTTGTTTGCTCTTGCCACTTTGCTTTTAGTTTATTCCTGCAATAAAAACAAAGAAGAAAAAAAGGAAGCCGCTAAAGAAGAAAGCAGTGAATATTACACCTGCTCCATGCATACGTTTGTCCATTCAAAAGTTCCGGGCAAATGTCCTGTATGCGGAATGACGTTGATAAAAGTCGGAGTCAATAGCGGACAATCACAAAATGGAAATAAAACAACAGGTTTTCGCTTAACGGAAAATCAAAAAATTCTTGGAGATATAAAAATAGATACTGCACAGATAAAAACTATTGGCAATGAAATTTCCCTGCTTGGAATAGCAGTGCCTGATGAAAATAATATAACAGTTATCAGTTCACGCATTAATGGGAGGATTGATAAATTATTTATGCGTAACCCAGGTGAGAAAATTGCAAAAGGACAAATGCTGTTTGCAATTTACAGCGAGGAACTATTGGCAGATGAAAAAGATTTCCTGAATACAGTTGAACAGCAATCGAAATTTTCTTCGCAGCAAAAGATTGTTGATGAATTAGCTGAAGCATCAAAAATGAAATTAAAACTTTGGGGTTGGTCCGACCAACAAATCACTGAGCTTGCATCTTCGAAAGAAATTTCTCCGAGCTTTTCCTATACGAGCAAGGAAAGCGGATTTTTATTGGAATTAAAAATTAACGAAGGAGATTATGTTGAAGAAGGAACACCGTTATTTAAAATTGCAAACCTGAATACAATTTGGATTGAAGCGCAAGTATATCCGGATCAAATAAAATATTTAAATCAACAATCAGAAGTGTATGTTTCATTTGAAGGAGCTGAGAAAAAATCGTACAAAGGTAAAGTTGTGTTTGAAAACCCATCATTGGACGAAGACAAGAAATTCAGCAAAGTGAGAATTGAAATTCAAAACCTGGGAAATAAAATCACTCCCGGCATGATGGCTTATGTTTATTTGAAAACACAAGAGAAAAAAACATTAGTAATTCCCAAATCAGCTTTGCTACTTTTAAAAATGAAAACCGTTTGGGTTCAACTTCCAGATGGCAGCTACGAAAGCCGCAATGTAGAAACAGGAATGCAGAATAAAAATGAGGTAGAAATAATTTCAGGAATTAAAGAAGATGAATTGGTAATAAGTTCCGGTGCATTTTTATTGCAGAGTGAGTACACCATTCGAAACGGGGCTAATGCGATGGGTGGAATGAAAATGTAAACATGGCGGATTTTTCTCTTCTGTATTTTGACTTAAAGCGGCAATCAATTTTAATGTAAAATATTTGCATTGAAATTTACGATTTTTATAAACGAAGATATCCTCAAAATCTAACTTTTATATTTGACATCTCTAACCTTCAGGGCAATACGTATTGTAAAAATTATCGAAAATTTTTAGAGTGACTGCGAAAAATAATGCAACGCAAAATCTGCATTAACATTTCTACATCACACCTGCAAAAATGAAATGACAAAATATACAGTAACTTTAATCCTGGATTTTAATTCGAAGCGCTTTTGGATTTTTGCTTCAGGTATCGAGCAACTTCATAAAAGGGTTCTTTACCGAACTTTATTCCAATGGAAGGACGAAGATTTGAGTTGGCATTAATATCATAAAACACTCTCCTTCCATCCTTTGTCTCCAAATACTCTACGCTCCCTGTATCGTGCCCTGACGCTGCAATAATTTGTTGCGCTTCATCAACCGCTTTTGCCGGCACCTCTGGATAAGGATAGAATTCAGGTTTCTTATATGAACTTTGCTTGATAGAGCACGGATTGAGATAAAGTTCTACGAACTGCTCTGCAGAAATTAATCTTCCTTGCTCCGTTTCATTTTTGTGAATGGTAATTACTTTTTCCCGCACCTCATCAAGCTTGACTTTTATTTGTTGTTCTTCGCCTGTACGTGTAACCTTGAATTGCTTCGTGGCATCCCATCTTCCAGGTATTGCATACAAACCAGGAGTAAAGGTTTTTTTAAACCCATTTAATCCGAGTCGCATGTAAATAAGCGCGGTGCCATCAACTTTTACTTTGTCAACTTTGAGATAAGTTGCGATAAAGAGTTCATTAGTCATTTTATTAGATTTAGATTGTTAGACATTTAATTTTTCTGCAATCATATTGTCATATCTAAGTAAGTCCTCGTAAGTAGAGGTAAACTTGGTACTCACGAAAAAGGGCGGATTCTAAAAGTTACCCTATACCTAAAAAAGAGGGGCCAGAGTAACTAATAGGGTAACTTTACATTGAAAAAACAGGTATGTTTTGATACTACCGGTAAAAGAAAAATCCCTTAAAGGATTGACCTGTAAGGGATTGATTCATTTTGACTTAGATTGATTTACAACCTGGCGGAGAAAGAGGGATTCGAACCCCCGGAACCTTGCGGTTCAACAGTTTTCAAGACTGCCGCAATAGACCACTCTGCCATTTCTCCGCTGCAAAAATAGAATTACATTCGTAACTACGAAACAAGAATTTAATGTCGGATAAATTTTCTTTTAATAGACAGCTACAACCCCTTCAATGCCTTCTTAGCCAGGTCATAAGTAGGATAAATGTTCAAAGCCTCCAGGTAATCTGCTTTGGCTTTTTCCCTGTCGCCGGTTTTTTCGTAGCAGACTCCCCTATTGTAATAAGCTTCAACGTAATG
>JBDTTM010000348.1:0-4575 GCA_039930605.1 Bacteroidota bacterium | reverse complement strand
ATAATCCAATTGTGACTTTCTCAACTCCGTCTGCCACAGGAACGGCGCCGGTTTCGGTTTCATGTTCGCCTGCTTCGGGAAGTACATTTGCAACAGGTAGCACAAGTGTAATTTGTACAGCAACTAATTCCTGCGGCAATTCAATTTGTTCATTCAACGTTACGATTAATGAGACACCGCTCATATCTTGTCCGGGTGATATCAATGGCGGAACGAACAATATCAACGGAATGGTTCAAACCTATGCCGCTCCTTCCGGGGGTTCACCTGCTGTTACGTCAACTTGTATTCCTGCATCTGGTAGTATGTTCCCCATCGGAACAACAGTAGTTAATTGCAACGCAACCAATTCATGCGGTACGGGTACATGTAGTTTCAATGTGACTATTACATTGCTTTGCACAGCTCCCGTTATCAGTGCCTGTCCTTCCAATATAGCGCAATGCACCAATATCGCAACATGGACTGATCCAATAGCGACAGGAACTTTACCCACAGTAACGTGCATTCCATCAGCAGGTTCTTCTTTCCCACCAGGAATAACTGTTGTTACCTGCACAGCATCGAATGCCTGTGGTAACGACCAATGTTCCTTCACTGTTACAATTAATCAAACTCCTGTGATAGGTGCATGTCCCGCCCCAATTACCACATGCAATTCTGTTGTTACTTATTCAGCTCCATCAGCAACAGGTTATCCCACACCTACTGTTATCTGTTCGCCTGCATCCGGAAGTACCTTTGCAGCAGGTACTACTTTGGTAACCTGTATCGCTGCCAATACTTGCGGAAGCTCTTCATGTTCATTCAATGTATCAGTTCAATCAGCATCTACGGCTGCTACTTCTGCTTCTGCAAATGCATCAACTATCTGCCTTGGCAACCAGGTAACATTAACAGCGGGTGGAGGAACACTTGGATTAGGTGCAAGCTGGAAATGGTATGACGGAGGATGTGGAGTTGGTGCTTCTATTGGTACAGGATTGACAGTTACAATCACACCTTCAACTTCCGGAGTTCATAATTATTTTGTCAGGGCCGAAGGTTTATGTAATGCAACGCCTTGCAATTCTGTCAGTGTAAATGTCATTACAAGCGGACCTTCAAATACGATACATGTTACTGCCTTTCCGGGATATGCATGTCTTGGAAATCCACCGGACATTCTTTCAGTGAATGCTGCGAACGGTGCGACCTTCTATAACTTCTCCTGTTCCCAGGGCGGTGTGCTGTTTAATGGTGTTCCTGGTCCGTACCAGTCGACCTCTCCTTCAGTGAATGTAACTTTTAATGCATTGCCGCCGAACGGCACCTCAGGATGGTCCATTTGTATTTTCGCCGGCAACCCTTGCGGTAACTCCAATACAATATGTACGTGGGTACGCGCGACGTTGAGTAAACCTGATTCAATATCTGGTTCTGTTGTCGGATGTCCGGGTACTACAGGGGTTTCATACAGCGCAGCTTTTGTGGGTGGTGCAGCATCTTACCAATGGAATGCAACAGGAGGTATCGTCATCAATAACAATGGAGCGCAGGCAATAACTGTTAATTTCCCGGCAGGTTTTGTTTCGGGCACGCTCAGTGTTCATGGACAAACAGCATGTGGATACAATGGTCCTAATGCAATCATTAACATCAGTCATATTCCTGCAATCCCGTCTGCAATAACAGGAACAAGTTATCCATGTCCGAATGCTTCTACTGTTTATAGCATAGCTCCAGTTTCAGGTGCAGTTAGCTATACGTGGAATACCAGTGTACCAGGTGCAGTGGTTACCGGCACTTCAACCTCATGTTCGATCGCATTCCCTGCTTTTATTCCCGGCGGATCCTCTGTATCAGTTTTTGCAAACAGCATTTGTCCTTCGGCCGGTAGTGTACGCGCAAAAGGTATTGCATCAGGATTGCCAAATACGCCATCGTCAATCAGCGGGCCTGCTTCTGGCCAATGCGGACAAACAGGTGTGTCTTATTCAATCAACCCGGTAGCGCTTGCAACCGGTTATAATTGGAATACTTCATGTGGGAACATTGTGGGTCCAGTAAACTTAAGTGGAATTACAGTTGACTGGCCTGCGGCGTTTAATACCTGTAACGTAACTGTTTCTGTTACGAATAATTGTGGTACCGGCGGCACTAGAAGTTTACCGGTTATTGGTGCTCCATCAACTCCGGTAGCAATTTTAGGTAACTCATCACCATGTGCCAATGCAGTAGAAATTTATTCGTTATCTGGTTCGTCAGGAGCGACGGCATTTGTATGGACAGTTCCGGCAGGTGCCGGCATACTCGGACCGGCGAACGGGTCATCTATCTTACTGCAATGGGGTAACGTGAGCGGTAACATTTCAGTAAGAGGATCCAATAACTGCGGCCTATCCGCCATTCGCATCTTGCCATGTGTGATTTCCTGCAGGGTGAACCAGGAATATATATCCGAAGATATATTCAATGCAGAAGTTTTTCCGAATCCTTCTCAAGGGAAAGCTACATTGAAGATGCATGCATCCTCCGCTTTTGCCGCTAATCTATTTTTAACTGACGGCCTTGGCAGAAATGTATTTTCCACTGAAATTGAAGTTACCAGCGGTCTTAACATGATCGAATTAGACCTGAGTACAATCGCCAAAGGAGTTTATTTGCTCAGAATTATTGGCAACGAACAGACAAATCAAATTAAATTGATAGTTGAGTAGATAACATCAACTAAATAAAGAAAATCCCACTGGTTGAAAAATCAGGGGGATTTTTTATATGCGAGGCTTTTATTTTTTTTCTGAATATTTCCCTTTTGAATACGTTAATGTTTAGAAGTCGCCTGAAAACAGTTTTTTAATAAAAGGATTTGAAAAAAAATAATTCAGATATTGGGGATTCGAATATATGATTGAAAGACAGATAAAAATTTTCAGCGTAGCGGTATTCATTTTCCTGGCAATATTCTCAGCAACAGTGGTTTCAGCCCAGGCCGTGAAGCGGGAAAAACAAGGAATTGGTTATGGCGCCAGCGTTATTTATAATTTTCATGCAACTTCTTTCGGAGCTGATGTAAGAGTCAAGATCCCGCTGTATAGGAAATTATTTATCGTGCCCGAATTTTCATACTTCCCGGCATTCAATGACTACCATGAATTTTATGCAGGAGCAGCACTCCATCTTGAACTGGCGAGAGTTGGTACTTACAACCTGTACATTTTAGGAGCCGGATATTTTAATAACTGGATAAACGCAGATGAATATGCACCGGGACAGAAGAAACAGCATAACTTTGCGTATGAGGCTGGTGCCGGGCTTGTGCGCAGCTTTGGTTGTATCCGCCCCTTTATTGAGGATGGATATGATTTCAAATGGAAAGAAAATAGCCTGAGGATTGGCATCTATATTTATCCTGGTGCCTGTGGAGGCAAGGAGAAATGTCCTGCCTATGATGATTATTAATAATAAACAGTTCGATGAGAAAAATTAAAATTTTATTTCCTGTCATACTTTTAGGGACACTTACTTTTTTTACAATGTGTAAAAAAGACAGGGTACCACAGGATGATTACCAAAGTATGGATTCATTTTACAATGACAACCAGGAAGAAGAGCAGGAGTTACAGGTTGATTCCGGCTCGGGTGGAGATTGCTTTGTTACTGCAAAAAAAGGAACAAGGATTTGCATGCAGCGCGACATGATAAGTGATGCGGGAGGAAATGGTATTCCTTCCTATCCTTTCCAGTTAAAAGTGATAGAACTGTATTCTATGAAAGATATGATTCTCCGGAAACAACCTTCCACCACGGGAACAACAATATTAGAAACCAGCGCTGAAGTAAAAGTGCGGCCTTTCAAAGATGGCAATGAAGCTTTTCTAAAACAGGGTCGTGCTTACCTGATGGAAACGGATTCTTTTGCTTCGATGAATACTTCGATGGCTTGTTATTATGGCTTTGACAACGGTGGCGTGGGCGATTGGACCAATATGATCTCCACCATCATTCCGGGATTTGTTGATACGCTTTCATCAGTTGTGGCAACTCCTGCTTTCTATATGCTCACACCTGCAAAGACCGGTTATGTCAGTGCTGCAAAGCAACACCAATCCACTGCACAGTTAACACCGGTTACTATTTCCGTAACAGGAACCAATACCCAGAACATTGAAATCTTTTTGTGTTTCAATAATTTCAAAAGTGTGATGAAGGTGACGAACCTGGTCTCAGCTCCTGTTCCGATTGGTGAGGTAGTTACATTGGTTGCTTTCGGAAAAAAGCAAACGAATGAATATGTCCTGCATAAGCAAACGTTTACAGTAGCAGGTGGTCAGCAAATCACGCTTACGATGCAGGTACTGAGCGAATCAAATTTATTGGCAGCACTTGCGTCATTGTAAAAGCTGATTTGTTATTCAGCGTTTCCAGGATTTAATTCCCGGTATTCCCGCCTTTTTTTCTTGGGTTTCTTACACATTCCGGCAAAACCCGTAACTGTCAATGCCTGCAGCCTGTTTAACGTATCACGGCATTCTTTATGGCGTTTAGTTTATGAAACCCTGGTCAGCAATATTCTCGAGGGAAGAACTTTATCTT
>JBDTTM010000347.1:0-4585 GCA_039930605.1 Bacteroidota bacterium | reverse complement strand
ATTCGTAGTCATTCGATATTCGTACCATCGTAGATTCGTAGTCATTCGATATTCGCACCATCGTAGATTCGTAGATTCGCAGCCTTTCGTTATTCGTACCCATGAATATAGCAGTTTTCCCCGGCTCCTTCGACCCCATCACCAAGGGGCATGAAAGCATTGTGAGACGTGCCCTTCCCCTCTTTGATGAAATCGTAATAGGAATTGGCAACAATGCAAATAAGACCTATTTTTTCTCCCAGGAAAGAAGGGAACATTTTATCCGCAACACATTTGCTGATGAAAAGAAAATAAAGGTTGCGCAGTACAGCGGTCTCACTGTTAATTATTGCAAGGAAATCGGTGCACAATATATTCTACGCGGGTTGCGAACCTCCGCGGATTATGAATTTGAACGCGCCATTGCCCAGATGAATAAAGCGATGAATCCAAACGTAGAAACAATTTTCCTTGTATCGGACCCTGCCCTCAGTCACATCTCTTCTACAATTGTTCGGGATATTCTTTTGTACCAGGGCGACATTTCTCCTTTTGTTCCGGAGGGCGTCACCGTGTAAAAACGTGTGAGATGAAAAAAAATAATTTTCTCTTTGTTGCAATAGTTTTTTCACAAGCACTAGGTATTCAATGGCAGAATACGATTGGGTGATGCGGAGAAGATATTCTTAGCATATCTCTCCAAATCAGCGAGGGGGGATATATTGGGAAGTTTACAAACAGCCGATGGAAAAGGCACTGCTTAGTTTGTGAAGGAATAATTTACTGAACTATTTTCAAGTCAGGTTATACTCGAGCAGCTCTGAAATAGATGCATACGTATTTTTTAATGCAACATCTTTTATTTGTTGACCGGACATCCACTCCGCTTTTTCAATATCTTCTGCTGACTGCGGAATAAGTTTCTGAGAAACTGTCTTCATCAAAAACCAATTCGTCTTTTTAAGGATGGTTTTCTTCTTCAGCATATAAGTGTGAAATGTATTTTCCAGCTTGTTAATTATTTCAAGGTTGGTTATTCCACATTCTTCTTCCACTTCGCGTATTCCGGCTTCCTCCGGTGATTCATCAAATTCAATTTTACCTTTCGGTAAATCATATTTTCCTTTCCTGAAAATGACCAGGTATTCGCTTTTTTCATTCATCACCAATCCCCCGGAAGCTTCAATCAGGGTACAATAGGAGATGAAAAGTTGCCATAATACGTCCGGATTGGCAACAAGGTAAATAAAACCCGGGTGTGAATCGGATTCTTCCAGTTCTTTCATCGCCTCTTCAATGCTCATTTCCTGTTCAGCAACGAAAATGCTTTGTGTGTTGCCTTTCCACTCTTCGGCTTCATAAATGTTGACAAACCTCAAAGGCCTGTCGCGGATAAATACAGTATACATAGGGTTCGAAATTACTTATTACTGATTACATATTACATATTACATATTAGATATTACTTTTTTCTTCTTCTTGCTTAATACTTCTTCTTACTTTCGCCGCATGCCCGTAGGAAATGAGACAGCAGAAAAAATTGCAGAGCATCTACTGCAAATCAAAGCGATTAAACTTCAGCCTTCAGAGCCGTTTACGTGGGCATCAGGATGGAAATCGCCTATTTATTGTGACAACAGGATTTCACTTTCTCATCCAAAAGTGCGCACCTATATCAGGCAGGCACTCGTAAAGATGATCGGGGAAAAATTTGGAAAGCCCGATGTGATTGCCGGTGTTGCAACCGCTGCCATTGCACAGGGAGTACTCGTGGCGGAAGCGATGGGATTGCCTTTTGTATATGTTCGTTCATCACCAAAAGACCATGGAAGGGAAAACCTGATTGAAGGAGAATTGAAAGCAGGTCAATCTGTGGTAGTGATCGAAGACCTGATCTCCACCGGCGGTAGTTCCCTGAAAGCCGTGAAAGCCCTGCGTGATGCAGGTTGCAAGGTGACAGGTATGATTTCGGTTTTTACTTATGGATTTAAACAGGCAGCAGAGAATTTCAAAAATGAAAACTGTCCCGTCATTTCGCTTTGTGATTATGAAACACTAATAGCGAAAGCTGTAGATGCCAATTTTGTTACTGCTACGGATCTTCACGCCCTCCGCGCCTGGAGAGAAAATCCCGAAACCTGGACTAAGTAATCCCTTTTACTTAATCACATAATTACCTCATCACTTAATCACCTCTTCACCTCATCACTTATTTACTTAATCACCTCATCACCTTCCCCATGACAAGACTCGAAAGCGATAAAGTTACCGTTAACAAAACAGCGAAGGAAGTTTTCGAATTCCTTTCTGACTTCAACAATTATCAACGGCTCATGCCGGAACAGGTCACCGATTGGAAAAGTTCTGCTGAAGAATGTAGTTTTACAATTAAAGGAATGGCTTCTCTCGGAATGAAAATGAAAGAGAAGACGCCTTACACTAAAATAGTGATTGAGAAAAACGGTAAAGCGCCATTCGATTTTTTTCTCATCTGTGAACTGGAAGACATGCAATCGCAATGCGAAGCACAGTTGATTTTTGATGCTGACCTCAATGTCATGATGAAGATGATGGCATCGAAACCCCTGACTAATTTTTTGAATTTACTTGCATCGAAGTTGAAAGAAATTTAAAAGAGTTTGCCACTAAGACACAAAGGCACGAAGAAATTCAAATTATTTTGTTAAAAAATACTGGCAGCCAGTGGAACGATAAACACAAACTTTTATCTAGATCAGTTAGTGTTGTTTTGATTTAATTCGAACAATGCAAAACCTGGTGTCTTGGTGCCTTCGTGGCAGATTTTTCGTTTTACTTCGGTGTCTTATTCTACATTTGCGCGTGTTTGAAATATTAAAATCTGCAGACAAGGAACTTTTTCTTTTCCTCAATGGGATGCACAATTCATTTTTTGATTTTGTTATGTATTGGGCAAGTAACCGCTTTATCTGGATTCCATTTTATGCAGTGCTTTTATTTTTGGTAATAAGAACATTTCAGAAAAAATCGGTTCTCGTTTTGGTTTTGATTGCTGCGATGATCACTGTGAGCGACCAGGTTTCGAGCAGTATTGTTAAAAATTCAGTGCACCGGCTGCGGCCTTGTCACAATCCGGAAATTGAATCTCAGGTACATTTAGTGAATGGTGAATGTGGGGGATCATTTGGATATTTTTCTTCGCATGCTTCAAACTCCTTTGCACTGGCAGTTTTTCTTATTCTAATATTCAGAAAAAAAGCAAATCAGGCCGGGGTTAAACAGGTGGCAAAACCAGTCGTAAAAATTTCGAACCTGGCAGTTATACTATTCTCCTATTCAGGTATTGTTTCGTATAGCCGGATTTATTTGGGTTCTCACTATCCTTTGGATGTAATTACCGGAATTGTGTTCGGTACGCTACTTAGTTTTATTTTTGCGAAAATCTTTTTCCGGGTCACCGGCAATAAAATGTAATTCACCTTATGAAATCTAGAATCATTTCTATCCAGTTGATTTTTCTTCTCACTTCAATTCTATTCTCCAATAGTGGTTCAGCACAAACCAAACTTCAGATTCCCCAGGCAAAAGTTCAGCCGGCCAATACACCTGCGAAGCCAAAATTAGTTGTAGGTATTGTCGTGGACCAGATGCGCTATGATTATTTATTCAGGTTCAAAGAAAAATACAGTGAAGGTGGTTTCAGGCGATTGATGCATGATGGGTTTCTGTTTGAAAATGCCAATTACAATTATGTCCCAACCTACACAGCCCCCGGACATACCTGCATCTATACCGGTACCACGCCTTCACACAACGGAATTATTTCCAATGACTGGTACGACAGGGAATTAGGCAAAACTATCGGATGTGTTTGGGACTCTACCATGAAGCCTGTTGGAACCACTTCCATTTCAGGAAAGATGTCTCCGAAAAACCTGCTTTGTACAACCGTTACAGATGAACTTCGCGCAGCAAGTAATTTCAAATCGAAAGTAATCGGTATCGCACTCAAGGATCGCGGTGCAATACTGCCTGCCGGACATTCAGCCAACGCTGCTTACTGGCACGATCCCTATTCAAACAATTGGGTGACCAGCAGTTACTACATGGCGCAGTTACCCACATGGGCACAAAAATTCAACGAACGGAAAATGGTTGATTCAATGTTGAGCAAGCCGTGGAATACGCTCCTGCCTGTGGATTCTTATGTAGAAAGCACTGCAGATGACACACCTTATGAAGGATTGTTCAAAGGAGAAACCAAACCGGTGTTTCCGCATAATCTTCCGGAAATCAAAAAGGATGATGAGGAACTGATCCGCAAAACTCCTTTCGGGAATACCTTTACAGCTATGTTCGCAAAAGCTGCGATCGAAGGTGAACAACTCGGAAAAGGAAGCAACATAGAT
This sequence comes from Bacteroidota bacterium, assembly GCA_039930605.1. Classification (GTDB taxonomy): domain Bacteria; phylum Bacteroidota; class Bacteroidia; order AKYH767-A; family 2013-40CM-41-45; genus JAPLDB01. The sequence goes on along the minus strand of JBDTTM010000347.1, from coordinate 218 downwards.
TTTCTGGCAATCAGTTTTTCATCCACCGATTATGTGGGACACATGTTTGGAACAAATGCAATTGAGTTAGAGGATACATATATCCGTCTCGACCGTGACCTCGCAGATTTATTGAGTTACCTGGATAATACAGTTGGGAAAAATAATTACCTGTTATTCCTCACTGCTGATCATGGAGCGGTTGCCAACCCGATATACAACCATGATCACAATTTGCC
>JBDTTM010000346.1:0-4599 GCA_039930605.1 Bacteroidota bacterium | reverse complement strand
CCTACGACTTCTACATTTTTTAATTCTACTTCTGATGACCGGAGTTTAACAGTAAGCGGTTTTTCAAATTGCGTAACTTCCAATTCCTGTTTCTGGTAACCGACAATGGAGATGATAACAGTAAATGGTAACGGCTGAGAAATGGCCAGCCGAAATTTTCCGTCAAGGTCCGTGGTGGTTCCGATGGTAGTACCTTTTACAATGATGGTAGCACCAATCATCGCTTCCCCTGTTTTGGCATCGGTAATGGTTCCGCTTAATGATTGCGAGAAAAGGTTTCCCGAAAAGAGCAAAAGTAAAAGAAGGATCAGCCGCTGCATCAGGTTTCAAATATACACGATTGATTGAACCCTGAAAACAGGACTTTCCAGAGATTGGGATATTCCAGTCATCTGGTACATTTAAGAAACCTGCTATCTCCCCCCAATTGTATTATTCTAACTGTCATCCCGAAAGGAACCCGAAGGGTGGAATAAGGGATCTCCGATAGTATTTTTTATTATTGAGATTGGCTGGTACGCTCAGTTTTATTCATTGCTACTCCTATTAAATTAATTGTCCGGGCACTTTGCCTGATTAATTGGATTACGTATGTTTGCGAGAAATCATTTCCACAGCTATGAGAACTGCACTTCGAATCTTATTTATCGCCTCTGTTTCTTCCTTTCTGCTGCCTTCATGTTCATCCAATAAGGAGAACAGCAATGCTGTTTCAAATGCAGATTCTTCATTGATGGCATCAGACACAATGGTATATAATGAAACAGCGGATTTCAAGTTTTCATTTACGATCGCAAACCTGCCATCGCCAATGAATGTGATCAGCACCATCTATACAACACAGGTTCCTTTTGACAATACGCTACTGAACCCGACAAGTAATGAAGAGAAATACCTGTCGTCTTACAAACGCGCGATCAACTATGGTATCTATGGTGTGGATATGGCATACATTGCTTACTACGGCAACAAGCAGGATTTATATGATTATTATTCCACGGCAGGAAAACTGGCAGAGGAACTGGGGATCCAGGAGACATTTGAAAAATTTACAGATCGCTTCAAAGAGAATTACAACAACAAAGATTCCATCATGGTAATTGTTGACAATGCCTATTCTGAAACGGATAAATTCCTGCGCACGAATTCAAGACTTGAAATTGCCAGCTACATTTTGGCAGGATCATTTCTGGAAAGTTTGTACATCGGTTCCGGTCTTATGAAAGACCAGGACAGGGGCGGAAAATTCAAATCGTCCTTCGATAAGATTTATGAGCAGAAGCTGGTATTGAATAATCTCACTGAGTTATTCACCCAATTCAAAGACAAAGAGGCGGCAGAAGTAGAGGCAAATCTTTTGACTATAAAGAAAGTGTATGATGGATTTACAGATCCTGAGCAGGTTGGCAAAGAAGCAATGGTCAAGATCTTTACTGCTTCAGGCGAAGCAAGAAATAATTCCATTAAGTAAGATTATAAAAATATATGAACGGGGGACTTGAAAGAGTCCCTTTTTTATTACCGGTCATTCCGGTACATTTGTTTTTAAGTCTCAAAAAATCATGGCTGTTTTGGACAACAAAGTATATTCTTAGTGTTTCTTAAAGTTATTGGTGACTTAGTGGCAATTTTTTAGAAACTGCGACTTATAATATATGAGTGAGAAAATTCTCCGGGCGTTACTTCAACTGTTTGCAATTGCTGCGAATACTGATCGACTTACAGCTCAGAGCCGCCAGATTGTAGAAGCCTTTTTACGGCAACAACTCAGCAGCGACCTGGTAATCAAATTCCTGGCTGTATTTAATGAATTCCATCAGGAAAGGGAAAAACAGGTAAGTTCAGGCAAGGTAAGTGACCTGGTGCAGGCAGAAACCAAGGAGGTTTTAAATATCTGCAGCGACATCAACCAGGAACTGAACGTCCGACAGAAATACATTGTACTCATACGGCTAATAGAATTTATTTATTCTTCAAATGAATCAGCCTCATTGGAAGAGTTTGCACTGGCAGCAACTGTAGCAGGCGTTTTTAAAATTCCTGATGCGGATTATACCAAATGCCTGGTGATTGCCGGAAACAGCACAGTGATACCTGATGCAGAATCATACCTCATCATTAATAGTAGCGAAGAGAACAAACTTTCATTTGCCCACCACATCTTCGCAGAGAATATGCACGGACAAATTCTCGTGGCGCATTTGAAAAAGGTCTCAACGGTTTTGTTCAGGTATTCAGGAGACAGTGAATTGACGCTGAACGGACAACCGGTGAAAAATGATTTCATCTATGTGTTTACTCCCGGCAGCGTGATCCGCGGAAAAAAAATTGAATCTATTTATTACAGTGATGTCATCCATCGTTTTGTAAGTGGAGGTAAACAATCTGAATTAAATTTTATTGTTGACGAAGTAACTTTTGATTTTGATAATGGCCACAAAGGATTGTACCCTGTTTCATTCAGGGCCAAGTCAGGAGAATTGATTGGGATTATGGGAAGCAGCGGTGCGGGAAAATCAACGCTGCTGAATGTGCTGAATGGAAATTTAGCGCCAACTACCGGAAAAGTTCTCATCAACAACATCAATCTTCACCACGACAGGAAAAGTGCGGAAGGAATCATCGGTTATATTCCACAGGATGATTTGTTGATGGATGAACTTTCTGTTTACCAGAATCTCTATTACAACACAAAACTTTCTTACGGATCGCGTGATGAAATCGGCATCAACCAGAAAGTTTCAGAACTGCTGGATGATCTCGGCCTGGCTGAAACGAGGGACAGAAGAGTCGGAAATCCACTCGATAAAACAATTAGCGGAGGTCAGCGTAAGCGGCTGAACATCGCTCTGGAACTGATCCGTGAGCCGCCAGTACTTTTTGTTGATGAACCCACGTCAGGATTGTCATCACGCGATTCGGAAAACGTAATGGATTTATTGAAGCAGTTGACGATCACAGGTAAACTTGTTTTCGTGGTGATCCACCAACCGTCTTCTGACATATTCAAACTGTTCGACAAACTATTATTGCTTGATACCGGAGGCTTCCCGATTTATTATGGCAATCCTTCTGACTCATTGATTTATTTCAAGCATGCCATGGAGAGCGCCAATGCTGATGAAAGTGAATGTGCAACCTGTGGGAATATTAATTCGGAACAATTATTTTCACTTATCGAATCCAATGTGCTCGATGAATTCGGAAATCCTGCGCATGCAAGAAAGACGACACCGGCAGAATGGAATAAACTTTACAACGACAAAATTGTAAGCAGGCAGCAACAGGAACCTATTTCGCAAAAACGAATTATCATTCCCGGGCATAAGCCATCGCGGTGGAGGCAGTTTAAAGTTTTCATCACACGGGATGTATTGAGCAAACTCAGCAACAGGCAATACCTGCTGATCAACTTGCTGGAAGCGCCATTGCTTGCTTTTGCATTGTCATTTCTGATCAAGTACCGTTTGCCCGGACATGAATATATTTTTCGCGAGAACCAGAATATTCCCGCATTTATTTTCATCTGTGTGATCGTTGCACTCTTCATCGGCTTGAGCGTAAGTGCAGAAGAAATTTTTCGCGACCGGAAAATATTGAAGCGTGAATCATTTCTCAACCTGAGCAGGAGCAGTTATTTGTTGTCAAAGATTGCAATCATGTTCGTGCTCTCTGCCATTCAAACTTTTTCTTTTGTCATCATCGGCAACACCATACTTGGTATTGGAAATATGTTTGCGGACTACTGGCTTGTACTTTTCACAACGGCCTGTTTTGCAAATCTCCTCGGACTGAATATTTCTTCATCGTTTAATTCTGCAGTCACAATTTATATCCTCATTCCCATTCTCATCATTCCGCAAATCCTGTTGAGCGGCATCATTGTCAAGTTTGAAAAACTGAATCCTACGTTGAGCACGCATAAAAATGTGCCGATGTTCGGGGAAGTGATGGCATCGCGATGGGCTTTCGAAGCGATTGCTGTGCGGCAGTTTAAAAGCAACCAGTACGAAAAACATTTCTTCGATGATGACAGGAAGATGAGCCGTGCTACTTTCAAAAAAGATTTCCTGATTCCTGAGCTGATCAAGAAAACTGATTTCTGTGTTTTTGCATTGACGCAACCGGAAAAGAGAGCACAATTTCCTACTGAGCTGGAATTGCTGAAAGTTGAGCTGGCAAAGGAAGACAGGGAAACCGGATTGCCTGGCTTTGCACTATTGGGGCAGCTTACACCCTCAACCTATACCGCAGAAGTCGGAAGCAACCTGAAAAAATATTTGAATGACAGGAAGGATTATTACATCCGTCTTTACAATTCAGCCAATACACACCGCGAAGCCACGATTGCAGGATTGGTGCAGAATAGCGGAGGCATGGATGAGCTGCTGAAGAAAAAGGACGACTATGAAAATGAGAGTTTGAACATCCTTTTAAAAAATGCTGCAGAGAAAAAACAGATGGAAGAATCCAACAACCAATTGGTGCAGCGTTTCCAACCTGTATTTATGCAAGGCGATAAAGAGTCGATGATCCGCGCGCCGTTTTTTGCTTCCTTCAAAAATGTTTTCGGATCGATGTGGGATACTTATTATGTAA
>JBDTTM010000345.1:0-4605 GCA_039930605.1 Bacteroidota bacterium | reverse complement strand
TGATCAGGATCATCATTCCTAAAATAGGGCAGAAGCGCTCCGTTTATTTCGGACTTACACTGTATGGCATCGGTTTGTTGTTGTTCGCTTTTGCAACAAAAGATTGGATGATGTTTGCATTTATAATTCCGTATTGCCTTGGCGGCATTTGCGGACCGGCATTGCAGGCCATCATCTCTTCACAGGTGTCATCAAATGAACAGGGAGAATTACAAGGTGCACTTACAAGTTTAATCAGTGTTACTTCTATTATCGGTCCACCACTCATGACCAATCTCTTCTCTTTTTTCACCAGCAAAAAAGCACCGGTTTATTTTCCGGGAGCAGCATTTATAGCAGGTGCATTTTTAGTGCTGGTTAGTTTGTTGTTTGCCATGCGCACCTTAACGGGATACATTCATTCACATGAACCCGTGCCGGTGAAGGAGTAATCAGCCCTGGAAATTTCGAACAGATGAACGTTGAATAATGAATGATGAAGGAAACAGCCTGTGGATTTCAACTACATCATTCAAAATTCCTTGTTCAGCATTTATTAATCTGGATTTCACCAGAAACCCATTCATTGAAATATCGAACAGAAGAACGTTGAATAATGAATGATGAAGGAAACAGTCTTCGGATTTCAACTTCATCATTCAAAATTCCCTGTTCAATATTCATCATTCTATTTCATCGGAACTAAATCTTACAAAGTTTCTCTCCCGCCATCTCAAGCGTTTCATTTGTCTTCGCAAAACAAAACCGCAACACCTTTTGATCGGGCGGCTTGCTGTAAAAAACAGAAACAGGAATGGAAGCAACTTTAAATTCCCGGGTCATACGGATGGCGAAGTCAGTATCTATTTCGTCCGTGATGTTGCTGTAATCCAGTAGCTGAAAATATGATCCGGAAGCTGGCTTCAGAGTAAAACGCGACTCCCTTACTGCATTGATAAAGAAATCCCTTTTCTCCTGGAAAAATGTTGGGAGGTCCATGTAGTCATTGCTGTTGCGGATATATTCTGCAAGTGCATATTGTATCGGAGTGTTTGCGCTGAAGACATTGAATTGGTGAACTTTTCTGAATTCAACCATCAGGTTAGCAGGGGCAAAGCAATAGCCGAGTTTCCATCCTGTTGTATGGTAGGTCTTTCCAAAAGAAAAAATCACGAAACTTCTTTCTGCCAGTTTGGGATAACGCATCACACTTTCATGCCGGAGGTCGTCAAAAATGATATGCTCATATACTTCATCACTCACAATGATAATTTCCGTATCCGCTGTTATCCGCTGCAGTTCCTCCATATCAGCAGCAGACATCACGCTGCCTGTCGGATTGTGTGGTGTATTGATCATGATCATCTTCGTGCGGGACGACAACAGGCTCCGTACCTGGTTCCAGTTGATTTTGAAATCAGGGCTTTTAACCTGCGCTGATTTTACAATTCCTCCATGCATTTCAATGGCAGGAATGTAACTGTCATATGCCGGCTCAATGATGATCACTTCATCACCTTTCCTGATGATGGCTGCAATAGCAGTATACAAAGCCTGCGTTCCGCCACTGGTTATGGTGATCTCTGAATCCGGTGCATAAAGCGCCCCATAGAGCATTGACGCTTTCTCGCAAAGTATTTCCCTCAGTGGCATGATACCCTGCATCGGTGCATATTGGTTGAAGCCCTTTTTCATTTGTTCCTGCACGAGTGAAATCAGCTTCTCGGAAGCAGGAAAATTTGGAAAGCCTTGCGATAGATTGATGGCTCCCGTTTCATTGGCAAGTCCGCTCATGATAGTAAAAATGGTCGTACCTACATCCGGGAGTTTGGATGTGATGCTGTGTGGAAATGTGGGCATGCAGCAAATGTAAATTTAGTACTGCAATTTTTTATAAAAAAAATAGTCTGCGAAGTGAATCGCAGACTATTTTAATAATTATAAATCTAAGAATAATTCAGCTTTACATTCCTACAAAGCTCCTTCATCATAAGCACGCTCTCCATGCAACGAATGATCGAGCCCTGCATCTTCTTCCGCCTCAGATACTTTTACCCGCGTCACTTTGTTGATAAGGACAAGCATCACATAGGTAAACACGTATCCGTATATACATGCGCCGATTACAGCCACAACCTGGTGAATAAAAAATGTTGTCCCGCCATTCATCAGTCCATCCGCGCCTGCACTATTCATTGCTTTGGAGGCAAAGACACCAAGTAGAATTGTCCCCAGGCATCCGCCGATTCCGTGTACACCCCAAACATCAAGCGCATCATCCCAGCCCATTTTGTTTTTCAGGTTCACAGCCATGTAACAAACCGCTCCCGATGCAATACCAATAATTACTGCTGATGGAAGAGATACAAAACCCGCTGCAGGCGTAATCGTTGCAAGTCCCGCAACTGCACCGGTAAGCAAGCCCACGAACTTTGGTTTTTTTGTTGCTCGCCATTCAATGATAAGCCAGGTAATGGCAGCGAAGGATGCGGCAACATCTGTATTTAGAAATGCAAGACCCGTAATGGCATTGACATCAAGCTCACTGCCGGCATTGAACCCATACCAACCAAACCATAATAGTCCTGTACCGATTGCAATAAGTGGAATGCTGTTCGGTGGAGATTGTTTATCCCTTCGATGCCCGACATATATAACCGATGCAAGGGCTGCAAATCCCGCAATGGCATGCACAACAATACCACCTGCAAAGTCAAGTACACCCCATTGCGCAAGCAACCCTCCGCCCCATACCATGTGAGCAAATGGATAATAAACCAGCAATTGCCACAGGACCAGGAAAATCAAATAGGCTTTAAAAGTTACACGGTTTACAAACGCACCGGTGATGAGGGCAGGAGTAATAATCGCAAACATCATCTGGTAGGACATAAATACGAACTCGGGTAATTTCGAATTTCCGCCAAATGGCGAGTTGAGATTTACACCTTGCATGAAGGCTTTGTCGAGATTCCCGATAATGCCTCCCATGGTATCTCCGCTGAAGCAAAGCGAGTAACCACATACAAACCACATGATGGTTGTGATTCCCATTGAGACAAAGCTCTGCATCATAATGCCAAGAATATTTCTTTTCCCGGCAAGACCTCCATAAAAGAAGGCAAGTCCGGGTGTCATTAACATGACCAGGCTCGTAGCAAGAAGCATAAAGCCTGTAGTACCTGTGTCGAACATGTGTAGATGGTTTAGTTGGTTAGATTGAAAGAGAATTTATTCCGGATCAAAATCAAAATGAAATTCCAAGATTGAAGAGTACCTCGAGACGGCTGCTTGATGGATTGCCATTGACGTTAAAAATTTCCTGGTTATTGTCCATCTGTAACTGGCGCGCTTCAAGGCGCAAATAAGAATTTTCCGTCGGCTTGTATTCCGCACCAATCGTTACACCCATCAGGTTATAGCCCGTGTATTTACCTTGCTTGTCAATGATAACCCCGCTCATCATTCCATCCGGATCATTGAAAAATTCTCCCCTTAAATATCCTGCAAAGACTTTACTTGCCTGTATCTTCAGGCTCAATACTCCACTCATAATACTTGCTGAACTGGAATCTGAAATACCTGTTGTTTCATCTATAGAGGAATTTTCCTGCATGCAATAATCTCCCCCCAATTGCAATTTAAGTTTGCGGTATTGGTAATTGAAGAATAGTACATTGTGTATGCGCAGATGAGAAAGTGTTTCAATGCTGTCAGGTTGTGTCGGTGTATCATCTCCTGTGTAATTGCTGTAACCAATATTGAATTTATCTGTGAATGCATAAGTGACAAGTGCACCGAAGGATTTTTTTTCATTGTTATCCTCGAAGAGGTTGTAACCATTGAGCATGTAAAGATTAATCATCAGCTTTTCTGTTGCATTATAATTTAAGCGAAGACCGCTCTCGTAATAAGGTTCATGCCAGGTATTCACAGAGACAGAGCTGGTAATATTTTCTTTCGGAAGCAATCCTTCTGTGCCAACATGCGTTCTGAAAAACCCTGCATCTATCCACAATTTTTTACAGATCCGCACACCGGCATGAGCTTCCATGAGGTATGGAAATGTTGATGACCACGTGCTACGCGAAATGTCTCCATAATGCAGGGTCGCAAGTCCGCGGACTTTTTCGCCATCATATTGAAAAGTGAGCTGTGCAGTATTTAAACCTACCTGGTTGCTGCGAGGAGAGATGGATGGAAATTTCTGGAAGTTGCCAGTTCCAACACTGTCCGTATAGTAAGCATAGTAAGCATCAACATATCCGCTGAAGGTAAATTTAGAAGTGGAATCAGTTTGTGCGAATGATTCTGCCGAAATCAAAAAATATAACGAGATGATGAAAAGTAAAAGTTTTTCTCTCATATGGCTGGTTATTTAGTTGGTGTTGAGCAAACTTAGAAAGAGAATCGGGGATTCCAAAAACTATTTTATCAGATCGAATCAACTTGAAATTTTGCAATATTGGAGTTTTCTCTGTGTCCTGATGTTTCAGAACTCTGTGAACTCATATGTTTGCAAAGGTTAAAGGCTGTTGGGATTTCAGGCTCCTCCCCGTGATCTCTTTGCTCTCTGTGGTAATTGGCTGTTCGGATTTCTATGTGCACCAATATGATCTATGTGGA
>JBDTTM010000344.1:0-4634 GCA_039930605.1 Bacteroidota bacterium | reverse complement strand
ACCGGTGTAAAAAATTCAGACGGGTTTTCTGTTTTCCCCAATCCTGCTAACGATAAAATCAATATCCAATTCTATGAAACCGGGAAGTATTACCTGCAAATCTGCAATTACCTCGGAATGGAAATTTACAAACAAGAGTCAGACATGAACAGACTTACATTAGACATGTCGTCATGGATGAAGGGCGTGTATTTTGTAAAAGTCACTGAAAACAAAAAAATAATTTACAGGAAAATAATAATTCAATAGGTCAATCCTAAGATTGGTATTGGGTTAGTTTGAAATTAAATTTTCCAGTAGTGAATGAAATCTTTGCCACTAAGACAGAAAGGCTCTAAGAAAAAAAACTTTGTGACTCGCCTTCGGGAACCTTCAGCGGAGCAAGGCCTGGTGCCTTAGTGGAAATTCAAATAAATTCACTTCAATTTAGAGCAGCGGAATTATTTTCTTTGAAAAGCAGGCTGAGCGCGGCATCCCTGAATGTATCTCCCTGCTTCATATCACCTGTTGTCCATCCTTTCTTAAACCAATACATACGCTGCGCTGAAGTGCCATGTGTGAACGCATCAGGTACAATTGTTCCCTGCGTTTGTTTTTGCAGCATGTCGTCACCGATTGCATTGGCAGCATCCAGCGCTTCCTGTATATCGCCTTCTTCAAGAATGGTATCCATCCTGTTTGCATAGTGCGCCCACAGACCTGCATAAAAATCTGCCTGCAATTCAGCCATTACCGAATAACGGTTGTACTCTACCTCGGAAAGTTGTTGCCTTTTCTCAGCCATCTGTTCGGAAACTCCCAACAGGTTTTGTACGTGGTGACCGATCTCATGCGCAATTACATAAGCCATCGGGAAATCACCCTGCACATGGAATCGTTGCTGCAGCTCTTCATAAAAAGAGAGATCAATATATACCTGCTGATCTGCGGGACAATAAAACGGTCCCGAAGATGCACTTGCATTTCCGCATCCCGATTGTACTGCATCACGGAACATCACAAGGGTGGGTACGGAATATGTTCTGCCTTGTTCTTTAAACAATTCATGCCACACGTCTTCCGTTTCTGCCAAGACCACTTTTACAAATTTTGCACGCTCATCATCTGCGGCCTGTTGCTCAGGCGAAAGTGACTGTCCACTTTGCATGGACTGATTTGCCAACTGGCTGAGGTCTCCCCCACTTAGGAAAAAGTTGAGCAGGTAAATAATAAGTCCGATGGCTCCGCCACCAACTGCAATTCCCCGCCCGGAGAATCCTCTCCTGTCAGATATATTATCGCTTTCTCTTCTGCCTCTCCACAACATAGTTTGATGATATTAATTTATCCAAAAGTATTAAAAGTATGCCATTGCAAAAGAAAGCCATCGCCGCAATGTCTCAAAGGCTCAAAGATTAATATTGTTTGTTCGTGCCTTAGCTCCCGATTGTTATCGGGATTCGTGGCAAAATTTTCAATCTCTATACGCTAAACAAGTACATTTGTGATATCACTTATTTTATTCAAAATAATAATCCTAGACAAAATTAATAAAAATGCCGTCAAGATTTTTTTCTCCTTTTTTTTTCCTCTTCATTTTATCAAACCATTTGTATTCTCAACAGGTAGGACATACACAATTTACTTTTGTGGATGCGTCACGCGGCAACCGTTCCATTCAATCAGAGGTTTATTATCCTGCAACTTCAGCAGGAAATAATACCCCGATAGCAGCCGGCATTTTTCCTATAATTGTTTTTGGACACGGATTTGTGATGACGCCTTCCGCTTACCAGAATTTTTGGGATGACCTGGTTCCTGAAGGATATATCCTTGCATTCCCATCTACTGAAGGAGGATTTGCGCCTGTTCATGCCGATTTTGGTGCGGACCTAAAATTTCTGGTTGGCGAAATACAAACCAATGGAGCAGGAGCATCGGTGCCTTCCACAAGCGTGGGAAATCTTTCCGCCATCATGGGCCATTCTATGGGAGGAGGTTGTTCTTTTCTTGCCGCAGAAAATAATACAGGCATCACTACCATGATTTCATTTGCCGCCGCCAATACCAACCCTTCTTCAATAACTGCAGCACAAATGGTTTCTGTTCCTGTACTTGTGTTCAGCGGAGCGAATGATTGCGTTGCACCGCCAACTACACAACAGAACTTGATTTATGCTTCAACTTCTTCATCTTATAAAACACAGGTCTATATCACCGGAGGAAGCCATTGTTATTTTGCCGACTACAATTTCAACTGTGCCTTCGGCGAAGCCACCTGTTCACCAAGTCCGACGATAACACGTGCGGAGCAGCATGACGCTACTTCAACTTTTTTGAAATTGTGGCTGGCCTATTATCTGAAAGGAGATTGCAGCAAAGCACAGGAGTTCCAGGATTCCCTGTCAGCAAGCCCCCGTATTACATTTCGTCAAAGTCAACCCATTGCATGTACTACTGGAATACAGCAGGCCTTAAATGCAACAGATTTTTCTTTGCATATTTTCCCAAATCCTGCAGAGAACTATATAATGATTGATGGAAAGGCCGGAGCAGAAACTGAGATTACAATTTACAATTTGGTGGGAGAAAAAATAAAAGTGAGTTATTCTGAATCGCCGAATGCAAAGAATAGATTGAAAATAAATGTGAGCGGGTTGAAGAAGGGGATTTATTTTGTGGAGGGGAAGGAAGCCGAAAATAGTTGGAGGGGGAGGTTTGTGAGGGAGTGAGTGAATTATCATCTCTGCAAAAAAATCTCCGGCTTAGCTTTTTACAATTTCAACTTGTGGTTTAATACTTTTAAATTCATACCACTTATTTACTTCTTTGCTATAAAGTAATTGGAGGGCAATAAACTCCATGACAGCCTGTATTGTCGATATAATTCCGGATGTGAGATTCTGGGTAAAATAGTACTTGAAGTAAATGAAAAAGTAAATTATGCTTAGTGTTGTAACGAAAGAATATAAAGTACGTGCCCAGTTTTTACCTGAATTTATTTTGTAAAGTAAGAAAATCGGTCCGCCTATGTATAAGATGATTTCCAGAAAGAGAATTAAAAATTGAATTGAATCAAGAGGACGATCGGATTTAATCTTTAGATTTTTCTTTGCCATCTCTTCTATAAATCCGACGGTCATGCCATATCCCACTGAACTAATAAATACAACCATTAATAAAAAGATTGTAATTTTCAGCTTCCTCGGTTTTTGCCAAGGCTGTTCAATTGTTGCTTCACGCATACATTCAACCTCAGAAACCTTGTCTGTATTCCCAGGCGTAATAGGAGACAAATTAATTTTTCGTTCCCTGGCAATCTGAACAGCGATCTTAATCTCTTCCTCATTCCACTCACCTCGATTTGCAATTATGTCCTGAATATCTTTGTCAGAAAACGAATAGAGATAGTGATCTGTCGGGATACTCCCTTCCTCTTTATCAATTAACGATTTAAATAATTTTTCCGCCTGTTCTATATCTGAATCTCTCAGCTTCAATATATATTGACTTGCCCATGGCTCATTAGGCACATAAGGACTGTATCTCATTCCAGAGTCATCGAGCTCGAATGGAATTTTATTGTCATCAAGAACAGAAGTGTATTCAAGAGATTTTTCTAAATCAGGAAATCTTAAATACTCTTTGAATTCGTTCATTGTAAAAATTTATTTCTTGCAGTTAGTTTGAAGTCGCTGTGTAGCCCCAGCATGACGGATAACAATATGATATCCAAAACAAACTTCTCATTATTTCGCTATTCAAACCTTCAACCTGTGACTAAACCAAATCCCATTTCACTTTTTGTTTCTCCCCCACCTCATACAACACCGGCTTACTCGGACTCGCATCGTTCTCAAAACTCGCTATCATAAGGTTCAGTAGGTAATACCCATCTTTGACCTTCTCCGGCACAACAATAAGTTCCGTAATCGTTGCATTCATCCGTGTCTTTTTCGGATAGTTCCAGAAGGCATGATGCGCGGCTAAATTTCCGCCGTCCATTTCCCTGTCAACGGAAGGAAGGTCGAGCAACAAATGATCTATTTCTTTTTCCCTGATCCATTGCGCTGCATCTTTATCCAGGTAAGCAGGATTGGTGCCGGAATATTTACGTGTAAGCTTGCCGGGAGTATTGGGAAGTGTGCGGATGATCAGCGCTTTCACATTGCTCATCGTGGCGTTTTTCGAAAATGCTTTTTCTACCTGCGCTTTTGAAATCACCAGGTCCTGTCCCCGCTTCTCAGGTTTAATGGTAATGAGTTTGGCGAGGAAGAAAAATTCTTTGAGGCATTGGTTCAGCGAAATAAATTCTTTGCTGATGTGACCCACACATTCTGTATGTGTGCCGTTTCCATGCGGGTTGAAGATGATGTTATTCACGTTGCACGATCCGCCTTTGTTTACTGCACCGATAAAGCCTCCGACCCGAAAGGGCTCAATGATGACATCAGGCATGAAAAAAGCATTTACATTTTTCTTTCCCGCACGCAGTGGAATGGAAATGTCAATGGGTTTGGAGAGATCTATACTGTAGTTTTTTTTATTCAGCGAAATACTGGCAAGCATAAAAAGTCGAGGTAGATTTAGTAAAGGATTATTTTGTGAATGCTGAAACGATCCCCGCTGGAAATTTTTGCAAAATAAATTCCTTT
>JBDTTM010000343.1:0-4647 GCA_039930605.1 Bacteroidota bacterium | reverse complement strand
GAAAGCCTACGAATCTACGTATTTACGAATGTACGAATAACGAAAGACTGCGAATCTAGGGTGTACGAATCACGAAAGCCTGCGAATTTACGTATCTGCGAATTTACGAATAGCGATGTAAATTAATAGTAAGAATCATGATCAGGAAAATCGGTGTTCTGTTTTCTCTATACCTGGATCACACCAACATTGTATTGTTTTGTAATAGGGGAGTGGTCTGCAGCTTCAATTCCCATGCTGATCCATTTCCTGCTATCCAGCGGATCAATAATGGCGTCCACCCACAACCGGGATGCAGCGTAGTACGGTGAAGCCTGGCTGGTATACCGGTCGGTAATTTTCTTGAGGAGTTCGGTTTCATCTTCTTTGCTCAAAACTTTTCCTTTTGCTTTTTCAGCACTCACCTGTATTTGAAGAAGCACCTTGGCCGCCTGGGCACCACCCATTACAGCAAGTTGTGCAGTAGGCCACGCAACGATGAGGCGCGGATCATAAGCCTTACCACACATTGCATAATTACCGGCGCCATAACTATTGCCGATGATGATTGTAAATTTCGGCACAACCGAATTGGCTTGCGCATTCACCATCTTGGCTCCGTCTTTAATAATACCGCCCTGTTCGCTTCTGGAGCCCACCATAAATCCGGTGACATCCTGTAAAAAAACGAGTGGAATTTTTTTCTGGTTGCAATTCATGATAAAGCGCGATGCTTTGTCAGCACTGTCGGAATAGATCACACCGCCAAACTGCATCTCGCCTTTTTTACTTTTCACAACTTTCCGTTGGTTCGCAACAATGCCAACGCTCCAGCCGTCAATCCTTGCAAGTCCGCAGATGATGCTCTGCCCGTATTTATCCTTGTATTCATCAAACTCACTGTCGTCCACCAAACGTGCAATCACTTCATGCATGTCGTATTGCTTTGATGCTTCAGTCGGAATCAATCCGTAAATATCTTTCTGGTTTTCTTTGGGTTCTTTGGATTTGATCCTGTTAAATCCTGCTTTCTCAAACGCCCCGATTTTGCTGAATATATTTTTGATATGATCCAGCGCAGCTTTGTCATCAGGAAATTTATTGTCTGTAACACCACTGATCTCACATTGAGTCGTTGCACCGCCAAGTGTTTCATTGTCGATGTCCTCACCAACTGCTGCTTTTACCAAATAACTCCCGGCAAGAAAAATACTTCCTGTCTTGTCAACGATCATTGCTTCATCGCTCATGATGGGGAGGTAGGCGCCACCTGCGACACAGCTTCCCATGATTGCAGCAACCTGCAGGATTCCCATCGAACTCATCATGGCATTGTTCCTGAAAATTCTGCCGAAGTGTTCTTTGTCCGGAAAAATTTCGTCCTGCATCGGTAAAAATACACCTGCTGAATCGACAAGATAAATAATCGGAATCCTGTTCTCCATGGCAATTTCCTGCGCCCGCAAGTTTTTCTTTCCTGCCATCGGGAACCAGGCGCCGGCCTTTACGGTTGCGTCATTGGCAACGATCATGCATTGCCGACCGCTTACATAACCGATACCTGTCACAACTCCTGCAGCAGGACAGCCACCATATTCTTCATACATACCGTCGGCAGCCAAAGCCCCGATTTCGATAAATGATGAATCTTTGTCTATAAGGTATTCAACACGTTCCCGCGCCAACAGTTTGCCTTGTTCTTTTTGTTTCGCTGCATTTTTTTTGCCCCCGCCTTGAGCCACAACATTAAGTTTGTTTTTCAATACATCTACAAGTTGGCGCATGCCGTCTTCGTTCTTGTTGAAATCTAAATCTTGTTTCAATTTTAGTTATTGGTTGATTTGATAATTGTCTACTTTTTTTTGCTACTGGCTACTGGCTACTGGCTACTGGCTACTGGCTTCTGGCCATTCCCTCTTCATAATGATTCTCTATTCTCATTTGGACACATTACAATTGCTTATTCACCGAAAGACGGATTCGCCATTGGTGAACTGCCTACTTGTCTATTGACTTCGGCTTCTCGCTGACCGCCTCTTGCCATTTCCATTCCCATCGGTGAATTTTTGTCTATAATTTGTTTAATGTCTACTGGCTCTGGCTACTGGCAGCCGGCTATTGTTTCTTCAAGTGAGATTTATTCTTTCTGTTTCCCGACCATTCTATACATCTAACATCTATTGTCAGATTTCTTCTCCCGATTGGCTGCTGATTTTTTTTTGCCACGAATTTCACTAATTAACACGAAGCCTGAATTGCCTCAAAGATTAGTGTTAATTCGTGTAATTAGTGGCTTGTATTACTGTGGCTGTTATTTCTTCCGCTTCACAATCTGCGCCATCATCTCTGATTCCATCACCACTTTATCTCCCACAAATGCTTTTCCTCTCATGTGGCAAATGCCTCTGCGGATAGGTGTAACAAGTTCGAGAGAAAAAATTAAAGTGTCACCCGGTAATACCATGTCGCGGAATTTGGTATTGTCAATTTTCATAAAGTAGGTCAGGTAATTTTCCGGATCCGGAACAGTACTGAGCACAAGTATTCCACCGCACTGTGCCATTGCTTCAATCTGTAAAACACCGGGCATGACAGGCGCACCGGGAAAATGTCCTGTAAAATAATATTCATTCATCGTCACCTGCTTCAATCCAACAACATGCCTGTCACTCAGCTCAAGGATCTTGTCAATGAATAAAAATGGCGGACGGTGCGGCAACAATCGCTGGATGGCATTTATATCCATCAACGGTTTTGTGTTGATGTTGTAAGTCGGAGTTTTTTCTTTAAACCTATCCCGCTTCATCATCGCACGAATCATCTTTGCAAATGCTACGTTGGCGCCATGTCCGGGACGTGCGGCAAGGATATGTCCTTTCAGAGGTGCACCAACAAGGGCGAGGTCACCGACGATATCCAGCAACTTATGACGGGCAGGTTCATTTTGAGAACGCAGTTTCACATTGTTGAGAAAACCACGTTCAACTGTTACGTCATTGCGATTGAAAATTTTCCGGAGATAGGCAAGTTTTTCGTCACTCACCGGTTTGTCCACGACAACGATTGCATTATTGATGTCGCCTCCTTTGATCAGGTTGGCTTTGAGCATCATCTCCAGTTCGTGGAGAAAACAAAATGTGCGGCTTTCACTCACCTCACTTTTAAATTCGCCGACATTGTAAAGTGTTGCATGCTGCGTACCGAGGATGTCGGTGTTGTAATCAACCATTACGGTGAGGCGGAAATCAGGACTTGGCACCGCCAGCATTTCTGTTTTCCGGGAAGGATCTTCATAAGTGATATTCTCACTCAGCGTATAATAAATACGTTCTGCATTTTGTTCCTGGATGCCCGCTTTTTCAAGGATGTCAACAAATGGTTTTGAGCTGCCATCGAGTATGGGAACTTCTGGACCATCAATTTCCATCAGCACATTGTCAATCTCCATTCCTGAAAGTGCTGCCAGCGCATGTTCAATGGTGCTCACCCTTGCATCGCCCTTTCCGATGGTTGTTCCGCGGTTGGTATCTACTACATGATCTACGTCCGCTTCAATGATAGGTTGGCCGGGAAGGTCAATCCGTTTGAAAACGTAACCATGATTTTCCGGAGCGGGTTTGAAGGTGAGGTTAGCTGTAACGCCTGTATGCAATCCTACTCCTGAAACAGTAACAGCATTTTTTACGGTAGTCTGCCTGATAATTTGAGGCGTACCGGTTGATACAGGAGATCCGTTACTCTTGATCTCCGGAGGCATAGCGAGTTGGGTTTCTGACATGTGTATGATGTTGGTCAATGCCCAAAATTAAGGGGCTGCCAAAGATACACGATTCGGTGGTTTCAAAAAACAGGGGGACTGGCAGGGAATACCGGGGTATTTGTTGAATAAATCGATGTAAATTTTATAAAATAAGGAGATAAAAAAACTTCCTCCTATATTCGTGATTCTGAATCTAGGAGGATATTTTGGGGGAGAAAATATCTGGTATAGGAAAGTTAGCACCAATTTTAAACGACAGACAAAACAGTGGACATAGTAACAAAAATTGACTTAACCGAACCTATTCTGCCAGGACAAGGAATTGGACAAATCCGACTTTTGGAAAATGCGTTTTCCCTAAGACAATTTATCTTGTCTAACACTTTATCTGGACAAAAAATTGAATGGACTTTTACGACTAATCCACAATTCCCAGACTGGTTGACATTAAATTATATGGACAATTTGCTTGTTGGAATAAATATTTATACAGGCAAAATCACTTCATTGACAGTAAAGAATAATTATGCAGGAAAAGTGTTCGGGACAATAGGAATTGGCAGTTTAGTTTCTGACCTTTTTAACATAGACGGCAATTTTTACTATGACGAGTTAGACGAATACATTTTGCATCGGGACGACATAAATATTCAGTTTGACCTTGACTTAATGAATAGATTAACATTTACTGAAGACGAAGTTTTAAACTCAAGAATAACAGAAATAACAATATTAAATCACGAACAATCCTCTACAATTGTCGGGGCAACAGAATTTCCGAAAGAATGGACAACATAAAAACTGGTGCTAACAGCACCTACAAGAAATTGGCGGTTCAGTGGTTAAATGAAGTTTTGTGCTTCGTATCAAGTTTTGTGGTGGCAGACAGTTTTCGTCTCCGAAATCGC
>JBDTTM010000342.1:0-4686 GCA_039930605.1 Bacteroidota bacterium | reverse complement strand
AATAAGAGACGCTCATATCAGTGCGCTTGCTGTTCTTTTCAAATATATCCTACCGTAACACAATATTCGATAAGACGACAACTTCCTTGCTTTATTGGTTCATGGCTATATACCTATTCACAACAACGCGCAATGGAGTTGCTGCAAAGGAATTGGAACGTCAATTCAATATATGCTACCAGACTGCACTCACGAATCCTGCAACACAAAACACGTTCAGCGATTTTTTCAGCGACTTCTTCAATGATTCGCTCATGAGCCGGGACTATTTTAAATCCGTTCCTGCTGTGAATATCAGTGAGCGCGCAAACGATTATTTCATCGAGATGGCAGCGCCTGGTTTTGCAAAGGAAGACTTCAAACTGAATGTTGACAATGAAGTACTCACCATCAGTGCAGAAAAAAAGAATGAAAAGAAGGATGAAACTTCGCGCTATACACGCAAAGAGTTCCAATATTCTTCATTCAGCCGAACCTTCACCATGCCGGAGCATGTAGAAGCAGATAAGATCGGCGCAGAATACAAAGATGGAATCCTTGCGCTGGTACTTCCCAAAAAGGATGAAGCAAAAGTGAAACCCATTCGTGAAATAAAAATCTCATAAGAGTAGAGGTTGGATTTTTTTAGATTGAATGCTGCTGCAGAAATGTGGCAGCATTTTTTAGTGAAGACATACAATGGGCGTTCTCAGGATTTTGAACTCATTACCTGTTGGTCTCATTTAAAAGTAAAATTTTACTTTTTTTATTTAAGATCTCAAACAATATTTTTCCTTATAGCTTTAGCTACAGCTTCAGATTTGGAATGTACCTGAAGTTTTTTGTAAATGTTTTTGATATGTCCGCTCACAGTTTCAGGGCTTATAAAGCAGGATTCAGCAATCAACTTATAGCTCATTCCTTCTACAAGATATTTCAGTACTTCTTTCTCCCTGTCTGAAAGGTCAAAATCATTTACAGTTTCTGTTGACGGTTTATGTTTTACCATCTTCAGAACTTTTCTTGCAATGCTTGGTGTCATAGGTGAACCACCTTCATAGACCTCTTTAATTGCAGCGAGCATTTGGATAGGAGCAGTATTTTTTAGGATATACCCTTCAGCGCCATTGCAGATCGATTGAAATATTTTATCGTTGTCATCAAAAATAGTTTCCATCAGAATTTTCACATCTGGAAATTTTTCTTTCGCAATCTGAACTGCTTCAATTCCCGATATGCCGGGCATTTCTATATCCATAAGAATAACATCAGGGTTTGTTTGCCTGATATCTTTTATCAATTCCATGCAGTTAGCAAAAGCGCCTGCACATTCAAATCCCGGAGTGCCATTAATAAGCTGGAACAAGCCCTCTCGTAAATTACGATTATCTTCAAAGATAATTACTCTCAATGTTTTCATGCTTTTAAAATTAGTTCAATATAAGTTCCGTTTGCTTTTTCTGATTCTATTTTCAATTTTGCATTCATTTCTGCCGCACGGGCTTTCATATTAAGTAAACCGTTCCCCTTTGAAGTTTGAGCAACATCAAACCCGATTCCATTATCCCTGATAGCGAGTTTTATCCAACCGTTTTCATTGGTTAATGTAATGGATACGCGGGTGGCATTAGAATATTTTACAAGGTTGTTGAGTACTTCCTTAAATATCAGATAAAAATTTCTTCTTGATTCAAGAGAAAGTTTTGTTTCGTTTAAGCTATCATCTGCGCGAAAGGTATGCTCAATCTCTTTTGCCTTTAGCAAATTATATGAAAGAGTACTCATACGAAGAATAATATTTTCAAACGTGTCATTCTTTGGATTAATAGTCCAGACAATATCGCTCATTACATCAATTATTTTTCTTGAAGCATCTCCTATCTCTTCCAGCTCATGCACCACAGCAGGAGATTTTTGTTTTGCCACCTCGCTGTAAACGGAAATACTGTTTAATGTCGAGCCCACATCATCGTGAAGGTCACTTGCAATCCTGTTACGGATGTTTTGTAACTTTAATTTATTACTTATTCTGAAGTTGTTATAAGCAAAAAATGCAAGTATCAGCACCAAAGCAAGTCCAGCAATCAATGAATTCTTTAACAACTTTTGCTTTTTAATCTCTATAATTTGAATTTCCTTGTCTTTGGTGAGCACTGTAATTTCTCTTTCTTTTTTTTCAGATTCATACTTCTCTCTCATATCTGAATTCTTGATGAGAATTTCCTTGCCAACGATTGAATCGTTCAATCTGTTGTGTTCGATTAAATAGTTATAGGCATTTTTATAATCTTTTATCATAGCATAGTTAGCAGCAAGTGCCAGCTGAGTCTCTCTTTCATGAGCAGGAGAAGATTGTTCTTGCGCATTGGAAAGAGCTTTATGCAAATAATCAATGGCTTGTCTATAATTTTTCTTAATCTGATAGACCTGACCTAATCCATAATAACTTATTCCGATAGCATCAACGTTTCCAGTTTTATTTCCGACATCTAAAGATTTTAGATAATATTCAATTGCTTCATCCGCTTTCCCTTGTTCTCTATAAAGTTCACCGATATTATAATTCGTTCCCCAATCACCTGTTGCGATTCCCAATTCATCATTCTTCTTTAATGTCTGCTTAAAATAGCTGAGTGATTTTTCCCATTCCTTTTTCATACAGAAGATGGTGCCAAGTAAATCTAACGATTGTGCCACCTGAATTTGGTCATCAGCTTCCCGTGCAAAATTCAGGGAAAGAAAAGAATACTTTAAAGCCAGGTTAGTATCATCTTCTGCGAGTATGTAATTTTTACTAATGATGAAATAAGTATTTGCCATTGCCCTTTTGTTTTGTGCAATCTCATTTAATTTAAGAGCTTTCAATAAATATTTTAATGAGTTAACATAATCGCTTGTATTCTGATAGTCGATCGCTATGTTCACATTGTAAGTAACAATCCGCGAGGTATCCTTTAATTCTTCAGCCAATCCAAGAGCTTTCAAACCATATTTCATTGATGCAGTTAAATCTCCTTTATTGCTTAAAATTGTTGCCATAATATTTGACAAATCACACTGCGCCTCTTTGTCATTACTGCTCTCAGCAACAGCAACTGCTTTTTGACAATACGCTATTGCTTTTTCATAGTCGTTATTAATAACATAATATATAGAGATGTTTTGGTAACTCCTGATGATGCATTTTTTATAATTGAGTTTTTGAGCAAGGGATAATGCTTGCTTAGCATAATTAAAACATTTTTCAGGGTCAGTTTGAAAATATATTTTACTTAAATTAATCAACAGCTTTGCTCTGTTTGTATCTTCCTTAGTTGTCGGCAAAACATTGAGCAGGGAATCAACATTTTGCTGATTTTGTGCAAAGCAAAACTGAAAAAATGCTATGCAGAATAGCACAAGCATAAATATTTTCCTCATTAGATATTTTTTAATTTTTGATGCAAGTTCGTAATAATATTATTCAAGCTGCAAAATAACAATATCTCTTCCCTTTCTCATACCCCCAAAACTGGTTGATTTTTGATTGCCTAAAATGCAAAACACCCTGTTTAGGTTATTGACGAGTCCTGTTATTCGACTGTCCTTTGCCGAAATATTTTAAAACAAAAAAAATGAAAACAACAATTACAAAAAAGCTTTATGCTTTCATTCTAATTATCATTGGGATGTTTTCAGCAACAATTGCAAACGCGCAATGGCTCACTAAAGCCAGCGGATTAGTAGCACCTCAAAGAGGAATTCAAGAGATGATTGCAGTAAACAGCAATGTGGTGTGGGCAATGGCTTATGACAGCAATGATCCAGAGGGACCTCCCCTCACGGAGTTCACCCGTTCAACAGATGGCGGCAAACACTGGACTGCAGGAAGCATCACCGCCTTTCCTGATTATATTTTAATCGGCATTGCACCGGTCAGTGGAACTAAGTGTTATGGAAGCATCTTTAGTCTCGACAACACCAACGCAAAAATTGTGAAGACAACCGATGGAGGAGCAACCTGGACAGAACAACTCAATTATGATTTTAATGTATCATTCGGTTTCTTCGGGAATATCTATTTCTTCAATGCAAATGAAGGGCTCGCCTACGGTGACCAAAGCAATGGGTACTTTACAATTTTTACTACCAGCGATGGCGGCAATAATTGGACGAGAGTCCCCCAGGCAAATTTACCTGCCGCAATTTCTAATGATGAAGCAAGTTATATTTTTTCTACGGAGGGAATAGGCAATACTTTCTGGACTGTAAGTACATCGGGCCGTGTATGGAAAACAATCGACAAGGGATTGCATTGGAATGCATTCCAAACTTCCGAAACATTTATAGATTACAGCAATTTGAAAATGCGTGATGCCTTGCATGGCTTATGGGGTGTGCGTGATGAACTTTACAGAACAAATGATGGTGGTATTACCTGGAATGAAATAACGCAAACAGGCAATTGGTTTACTGGTGATCTTGCTTATGTTCCCGGAACAGCAGCTACATTCGTAAGCACGGGTGGAAATGACTTTGATGGTTATGGCGCTCTTCACGGAAGCGGTTCCTCATATAGTGTTGATGATGGTAATACATGGATTACATTAGATACTGGGGTTGAGCATCTTTCAGTTGCAATGGTAAATCCATTCACAGGTTTTACGGGTGGTTTAAATACTGACAGCGTAACAGGTGGAATCTATAAATACAACGGACCGGCTCTTG
>JBDTTM010000341.1:0-4706 GCA_039930605.1 Bacteroidota bacterium | reverse complement strand
TTTGAATGAATGGTGAGAAAGTTGCGAACAGGGTTTGGAAAAATTTCCAATCCAATTTCCGAGAAGGTGAGTTCATTAATAGCATCAAGGCTATCGGTTGTATATTCCCAATTTGTTTTAGTTTGGATTGTGCCTGCACCGAAAACAATAGAATCACCTCCTAATACATATCCACGGCTATTCAATGTAAATCCCATTTCTAAATTACGTGGAGAACCTGCAAAATTTGACTTCTGTGTCCAGGAATTCGCAAGCGGATTAAATTGCCAAAATTCCATTGTCATTGTAAATTGCCCGTTACCAATTCCAACATATCCGAGATTTCCTATCACCAACCCAATTGCATGCGAAATAGGACCTCCGCAGAAATCAGCTTTAGACACCCATGAATCAAAGACCGAATCGTATTCATAAAAATCCTGCAAATTCGATTGGGAGCTATCAGTTCCTGTTCCGATATATCCTTTCCCATTGATATTAAAACCAATTGCATGAAACCGTGGTGTTCCGATAAAATCAGCTTTGCGTGTCCAGGCATCAGCCGTAGCATCATACTGCCAGAAATCTCTCATCACAGATCCCCAGCCTGCAGTGCCTGTTCCAACATAACCTTTCGATCCAATGCTGAATGCAACAGCGGAAAACCTAACATCCGGAAAATCAGCTTTCTGAATCCAGGAATTTGTCGATGGATTAAATTCCCAGAAGTCTTTTTCCGATCCAACGTTTTCATTTCCACACCCGACATATCCCTTCCCTCCCAATTCAAAACCAAACGCATCCATTCTTTCCGCTCCCGGAAGATCGGCGACCTGTGTCCAGCTATTATTTACTGAGTTGTAACACCAAAAGTCTTTAAATATTATTCCTTGATTTGAATACCCGGTACCAACATATCCTTTTTGGTTGATTGCGAATGCAACCCCACGCGAACGCATGCCAATAAAATCAGCTTTCTGTATCCACTGATCTGCACTTGCGAAACTGGCAATAGATAGCATTATTGCTATAAGATGTATTTTCATTTGGTGAACTGGTTAGTTAGCAACAGCAATGAACGAAAGATCAACACTTTTATTGCAAATCACTAAAGACCAGCTTTCAATAATATGAATCGATTCATCAGTAGTACGATTAGTAACATTTGTACATTCGTCCCTATTCGTAATTAGTACTTCGGATAGCACACATAGTACTTCTCCACCGGCTCGCTCATGGCAGTGATGTTGAGTGTATCTGCTGCTTCAGCAATGTCTTTCACGGTACCATCTTTGAAAAGAATATTGATCTTGTCACTGCGGCTGCTATAGGCATTGTTGATGAGCTTGTCTTCGATCACAAAATATTCGCACTCTTCATCATCCAGGTTTTTATCCTGCTTTACTTTCTCTTTTATTGCTGTAATCTCTTTCGCAGTAAAAGGTTCTTCGCGGATAATAATTTTAAAAAGATTCCTGTTAATAATCGCTTTACAAAGCTGGCTGAGTACAGCATCCGGATTTGTACACCAGACTTTTACAGAGGATGTAATGTCACTGTCATCCAGCAATGCAAAAGTGTCGAGTAGATTTTTGTCGGCAACAAAATCTGCCTTCGAAAAATTATTTGCGAGAAAAAGTTTGAAAGCCGGTGTGCCAAATAAATCGTGGCCCTGTTCGGTCAATACCCTTGCACGTTTCAGGATATTGATGAGAAGTCCTTCCGCACTCACCACAGTTTTGTGCAGGTAGACTTGCCAGTACATCAATCGTCTTGCAACCAAAAATTTTTCAATAGAATATATTCCCTTCGCTTCAATGGCAAGCTGATCATCATGTACGTCGAGCATTTTAATAATCCTGTCCTGCGAAATAACACCTTCTGAAACACCGGTAAAAAAACTATCGCGACATAAATAATCCAACCTATCCATGTCGAGTTGACTTGATACGAGCTGGTGAAGGAATTTTTTCGGATACTCATCACGGAATATTTTCAATGCAAGCGACAACCTTCCGCTGAAATCACTGTTCAGTTTGTCCATCATCAGCAAAGAAAGTTCTTCGTGCTTGATGCCGCTGGCAATGCTGTCTTCCAACGCATGCGAAAAAGGTCCGTGTCCGATATCGTGTAATAGGATTGCAATGATGACAGCTTCCTCCTCCGTTGCCAGGATAATATTTCCCTTTGATTTCAAGACTTCAATAGCAAGGTGCATAAGATGCATTGCGCCCAGTGCATGGTGAAAGCGCGTGTGGTTGGCTCCCGGGTAAACAAGGTGCGTCATTCCCAACTGCCTGATCCGTCGCAACCGCTGAAAGTAAGGGTGTGAAATGAGTTCCATCACCAGGTCGTTGGGCATGGTGATGATTCCGTAAATGGGATCGTTGAGAATTTTGAGGGAAGACATCGTGGCGAAGATAACATGAAATAAAACTTTAGATACAAAATGAAAATCCCCATTGCCACGAAGTCACTAGGTCACAAAGTTTTTTGAATTGCTTCGTGCATTGGAGCCTTAGTGCCAAGATTCTATTCACCAACACAAATGTTCCTGCTTAATGCTTAGGCGATTAGCTTATGAATGCAGGTTAAATAGTGTTAAGCGACAAATCTTTGCTCCATGCATTTCGTTGCCTTATTAAATGCTAAAAGAAAAAACGATGAATCGAAACATCTTTGCTAATTTTGACCGTCAGCAAAAAACTCCCGTAAATACTGGGACTGACACACTAACTATGGACAAAGTGAATATTCTCTGGGCTGACGATGAAATAGATTTGCTGAAACCGCACGTCATATTCCTGCAGGAAAAAGGTTACGATGTAACAACGGTTACAAATGGCAAGGATGCGATTGATAAATTCATTGCCAATCCTTATGACATTATTTTCCTTGATGAAAATATGCCGGGACTTTCAGGTATTGAAACGTTGTCGCGCATGAAAAACATCAATGCTGAAGTACCGATTGTCATGATCACCAAAAGCGAGGCAGAAGAAATCATGGAAGACGCAATCGGCAGTAAGATCTCCGACTTCCTGATCAAGCCGGTAAATCCAAACCAGATATTGTTGTCCATCAAAAAGAACCTGGAAAACAAAAGACTCATCAGCGAAAAAACGGCCACCAATTACCAGCAGGAATTCCGCAGTATCAGTATGAATCTGAGTGACCGCCTCACCTGGAAAGAATGGAAGGACGTTTACCGCAAACTTGTTTATTGGGAGCTGGAGCTGGAAAAAAGTGCAGATGAAAGTATGTATGAGATCCTGACTTCCCAGAAAAGCGAAGCCAATATTCTCTTCTCTAAATTCATTGAGACCAATTATGTAAAGATGCTGAAGGCACAGGATGACACTGTTCCTGTGATGAGTCACCAGTTGATGAAGATGAAAATTCTTCCCGTTGTAGATGCTGCGCCGGAGCCGTTGTTTATGATTCTGATCGACAATCTCCGCTATGACCAATGGAGAATTATACAGCCGATGATTCTTGAATATTTCAGGTTGCAGGATGATGATTTGTATCTCGGTATTTTACCTACTGCAACGCAATATGCACGCAATGCCATCTTCGCGGGATTGATGCCCTCTGAAATAGAGCAACGCTTCCCAACCCTTTGGCTGAATGATGAAGAAGAAGGTGGAAAAAATATGCATGAAAGAGAATTTCTTGCCGACTGCCTGAAAAGATTCCGGAAAGAATACAAGCATTCATATGTGAAGATCACCAATAATGCAGATGGAAAAAAGATGGTGGATGACATTCACTCAATGATGGGAAACAAGCTGAATGTGATCGTTTACAATTTTGTGGACATGCTTTCTCATGCGCGTACAGAAATGGAAATGATCAGGGAGCTGGCAGATGATGAAGCAGCTTACCGGTCACTCACCCACTCATGGTTTGAGCACTCCCCTTTATTTGAAGCGATCAAAGCGATTGCTGAGAGAAAAGGACGGGTGATTATTACAACCGATCATGGAACAATCAGGGTGAAAGATCCTGTTAAAATAGTGGGCGATAAGACGGTGAATACCAACCTGCGGTACAAGCAAGGCCGCAATATGAATTACGACAGGAAGGAAGTCTTTGAAATCAAAAATCCTGCTGATGCCATGCTTCCAAGACAGCATCTCAGTCAGACCTTTGTGTTTGCCAAAAACAACGACTTTTTTGCTTATCCAAATAATTACAATCACTATGTGACTTATTACAGGAATACCCTTCAGCATGGAGGGATATCGCTGGAAGAGATGATTGTGCCGTTTGCTGTGTTGTTACCGAAATAAGTGAATGGTAATTAGTAAACTGGTAATTAGTTGATTAGGCAATTAGTAGAACCGTTAATTTGTAGAATAAACTATTCCACAAGTTTTGAGGATTGGATTTGATTATTACCTTTGCCGACCGTTTTTGAAAATAAGCAAGAAAATAGTTAATAACGATGAAAAGAACCTTCCAACCCTCGAATCGCAGACGTAAAAACAAGCATGGCTTCCGTGAGCGTATGAGTACGCCAAATGGACGCAGAGTCATTGCTGCCCGTAGATCCCGTGGCCGTAAACGCCTGACTGTGAGTGATGAACTTCACGCAAAAGGGAAATAGAATTGGTAATCCGTCATTGGATTATACCACATAAAATCTCAAAAAAGAGCCCGTCAGCAATGGCGGACTCTTTTTTTATTGATAAATTTAGACTTAAAGGAGAAGCAGTTTTCCA
>JBDTTM010000340.1:0-4722 GCA_039930605.1 Bacteroidota bacterium | reverse complement strand
AGCTCGTGAGCAATCAAAAGTTCTTTGGGAACTTCGATCCCTTCGGTGACTTCGACCTTATTTTCGGTGCTTACAAGCTCAACCTGCGGATCATAGAAATTCCGATCAGGTATAGGGAACGCACATACGGAAGCACCAATATTTCGCGTTTCCGGAATGGAGCGGTATTGCTGAAGATGTGTTTTTTCGCAGCCAGGAAAATCAAGTTCATCTGATCCCAGGTTATCAATATCAATAAAAAAAAATCCGCAGCAATAACTCACCACGGATCTTGAGAGAACACCAAAACCAAAATCGTTTTAACATCCAATACAAATCTGCTCCAGGTTTTTTCTTTCATCCAACACCTGAAGCAAATGGGTGTCTATTCTTCCACAGCCTTCAATATTGGAAGCATTGCTGGCTGCAATTCCTGACAAGTCAATAAAACTGCAGCCGGTTACCTTGCTATCCACTTTCAATGCACGCACATCAAGTTTGATCTGCGCACCATCGTATGCCCTGATGGTGAGGAAATCTGTATTGATGAGACCGGTACAATCAACTTTTGAATTACCGCTGACTTCCAGGAAGGAAATATCATCTACGCGGATCTCCACAAATGTTTTGCTGTCTTGTTTACGGACGTTGTTCTGGAAAACAAACAATGTATCATTTCGCAGATACGTAATGGTATTGTTAAGCTGGTAAGTAGTTCCTTCAACAGCAACCCCGGGCACATCATGCTGTACTATTTTCACATTCATCTGTCCTTTGATATGAATGTAATGGAAGGGATTGGAAGTCCTTGTTTCTGTCACAATTGCATTGTTGCTGCTTTGTGCATAAAGATTCATTGAAAGTGTTACCAACACCGCAATGAACATGGTCATTTTATTTTTCATTGTTTGAATTTTTTAAGGGTTAACTGTTTAATATTTTTTAATGACGGTGTAAAAGTATACCCTTAATGGACTATCTTTGTAGTCCAGATTTAATATATCAAGTAGTCCGGTTATGCTTCCATGGAAAACAATGTTCAGCCTTCAGAAATCTTCTGAACGCGCAGTTTACCTTCAGTTATGTGATGCTATTATCACAGAAATAAAGTGCGGCATTCTTAAACCGGGAACCAGGTTGCCGGGCACACGCGTGATGGCACAGGAACTGGATCTCAACCGGCAAACGGTAGTCAAGGCGTATGACGAACTCTATTCACAGGGTTGGTTTGAACTGTATCAATCTAAAGGCACTTTCGTAAGCGAGCATTTACCTGAGGTAAAACCGAGAAGACTGGTTTCCGAAAAAAGTGATCCGTTTCCGGCAGCCAAAACAGGGTACAATTTCAAAATCAATACAACCATTCATTCGCCTGCAAAACCCAACAGGCACATCTCAGGGTTTCATGATGGTCCTGATGTACGCATGGTACCTTCCGACTTATTAAGCCGTGGATACAAAAGTATTCTCAGCAGGAAAAGCGGTCGTCTGTTGCTTTCCTATATTGATCCGGAAGGCAGCCCGATGGTAAGAAACGCCATTGCGGAATACCTGAATTCATCTCGCGGATTGCAGACGAAAGAAAATAATATTTTAATTACACGGGGAACACAGCAGGCCATGTTCCTCCTCTCCCATGTATTGTTTTCGAAAGACGACCTGGTGATTACCGCCGAAATCGGTTTCCGCTATGCTGAATTAACTTTTATGCAGGCCGGGGCAAAGTTTGTACGCGTTCCTGTAGATGATGAAGGCATTGATGTAGATGCTGTTGAAGCGATCTGCAAAAGAAAAAAAATCAGGGCGCTCTATGTCACTTCGCATCATCATTACCCGACTACAGTTACACTTAGTGCTTCAAGAAGGATGAAGTTACTTCATCTAGCAGAACTTTATAATTTCATCATCATTGAAGACGACTACGATTACGAATTTCATTATGAAAGCAGCCCGATACTTCCACTTGCAAGTGCAGATCATAAAGGCATGGTTGTGTATATCGGTTCATTCAGTAAGACGATAACTCCGGGTATCAGGATGGGTTATGTTGCTGCGCCTGTAAATCTTATCAATGAGTTGGCAAAATTGAGAATGCTGGTAGATGTTCAGGGAGATGCTGTAATGGAACAGGTCATTGCTGAACTGCTCATTGACGGTGAAATAAGGAGACACATGAAAAAAGCACTGAGGGTTTACCGCGAAAGGAGAGACTTTATGTGTTCCGTCCTGAAAGAAGAGTTGGGCAATTTTGTTGAATTCATGATTCCCGAAGGTGGCCTATCTATCTGGACAAAGTTTACTAAAAGGATACCTGTGCCAGCGCTTTCAGAAAAACTTTTCAAAAAGGAGGTTGCATTGTCTCCAGGATTACTCCATAATGTGTCGGCCCGAACGGTCTTAAATTCAACCAGAATGGGTTTTGGCTGGATGGATCTTAAGGAATCGGAAAAAGCGCTGGGTATTCTGAAAGATACCTTAAAGAAAATGTGAACATCTGATTCCGTGCCCGGACATGCATTTTCAACATCGGTGTTTTATAAATAATTCATCAATTGACGTGTCTAACCATTTTTCTCCAGAATCTTATTTGTTCTTTGCAATTCAATTCACCTGTTGAATCCCCCTGTTTACGGTGCTTTCAGGTCATCAATGCCTGATTATATTGTATTAATTCAACTTAAATTACTCAACATGACTACGTTACTAAAAGGCAAACTCTTTACCGGATTTATCATTTTATTTTTGGGACTTAGCACTCTTTCATCCCAAACTATTGCCTGTTCAACACCAACAGGTTTAACAACAACCAATATTCTGTCAAGCAGTGCAAAATTAAACTGGGGAGTTGCATCAGGCGCTTCTACCTACAAAGCCATGTATCGGAAAACAGGAACTTCGACCTGGACTTCTGCTACTGTTTCAACAAATTCAAAATCACTTACAGGACTTCAGACAGGTACTTCTTACGACTGGAAAGTGCTTTCCAACTGCACTGCGGGAGGAACATCTTCTTATAGTTCAATACTTGTTTTCAATACGCTCTGTTCAATTCCATCGGGTCTTTCAACGACTAACATTACAAGCACATCTGCAACATTAAACTGGAGCACCACTTCATGCGACAGTTTCCTATTGCGATATTTTGTTACATCTGCTCCCAATATTATAATCTATAAATATATTAAGCCGGGCACCACAACAAGCACAACGCTCACTGGTTTAACAACAGGAACAAGTTATTCGTGGCTGATCAAGACCTATTGCATGGGTGGCCAGGGAGGTTCTTACAGCACTACCCTTTCATTCACAACAGGTGGTACCAGTTGTTCAGTTCCGACAGGACTAACTGCAACATCGATCACCACATCCGGTGCCGTGCTGGGATGGTCTGCTGCATCAGGTGCAACAAGTTACAAGGTACAATACCGGAAGACGGGTACATCAGCATGGAGTTCCACAACTTCAACTACAACATCAAAATCAATTTCTGGTCTTGCGGCAGCTACTGTATATGAATTCCAGTTGCAGACTGTTTGCAGCGGAGGAACTTCAGCGTGGACAGCATCTTCAACTTTTACAACGACTTCCGCCACATGTGCTTTACCAACAGGATTGACTGCAACATCCATCACAGCATCAGGTGCAGTGCTGGGCTGGACAGCAGGACAGGGAGCAATCAGCTACAACGTCCAATACAAATTAACAGGAGCCTCTTCATGGACTGCAGCTACATCATCATCTACTTCCAAAACTTTAACAGGGTTGGCGGCTTCTTCTGCTTATCAATTCCAGTTGCAAACAGTTTGCAGTGGAGGAATCTCATCGTGGACGGCTTCCGGCTCTTTCACGACTACAAGTTCTACTTCAATGCCAATGCCGGATCACGTAGTGATATTGATAGAGGAAAATCATGGTTATACGCAAGTGATGGGAAGCGGATCCGCACCTTATATCAATGCACTTGCCAGTGATGCAATGAGTACTTCATTCACGCAGATGTATGGTGTTGAACATCCGAGTCAGCCGAACTACCTTGATATTTTTTCAGGGGGCAACCAGGGTATTACCAACAACAACCTTCCATCATCACATTTCACTACAGCGAATCTTGCGCGTGAGTTGATCAATGCCGGCAGGACGTTTATTTCATATTCTCAAAGTCTGCCAGGCGCAGGAAGTGATGTGGCGACTTCCGGAAAATACGCACGCAAACACAACCCGATTGCCAATTGGATGGGGACGGGTGCGAACCAGGTTTCATCTACACTCAATCAACCATTCACAGCATTCCCCTCCAACTACAGCAATCTTCCAACAGTTTCATATGTAGTTCCGGATATGGATTATGACATGCATGATGGAAGTATTTCCACCGGTGATACCTGGTTTCATAACAACCTTGACGGTTATGTACAGTGGGCTAAAACACATAACAGTCTTTTCATCATTGTCTTTGATGAAGATAATGGAAGCTACAACAACCGCATCCCGTGCATTTTTACAGGCCCGATGGTGAAGTCAGGTACTGTTGCCACCACCTATAATCTGCATAACATGCTTCGCACAATAGAAGATATGTATGGTACCACACATGCAGGAAACGCAGCAAACGTATCAGCAATGCAGGGATGCTGGCTAAATGGATACAAGACAGCAGATGCAAATTCAATTGGTCACGAACCAGTATGGAATGTGTTTCCTAACCCGGCAACCGATATCATTAATATTCAATACGAGCTGGAT
>JBDTTM010000339.1:0-4726 GCA_039930605.1 Bacteroidota bacterium | reverse complement strand
ACATTATGTAAGTGAACACGGGAAAGACATGCCGGAAATACTTAACTGGAAATGGAAGTAGGGAATAAAAACCAAGAAGGTTTGTTCAAAAGTTTTGGATTAAAGTGGCTTTGCCGAAAACTTTCCTGGTTTGGAAAAATAAAATAGAAAAATTTTGTAACTAAATTAAAACTTAAAAAAAATGATAACAATTATTAAAAACCTTCCAGCCGGCATCATAGGGTTCAGATATGATGGTCATGTAACAAAAGAAGATTATGAAACAGTTATGTATCCTGCTTTTCAAGCTGCCACGGAAAAAAATAAGGAACTGAAAGTTCTTTGCGAGATGGCTGAAAGCTTTAAGGATTTTAACCTTGGGGTGGTAAAAGGTGACCTGGCATTAGGGCTTAAATATTTTTAGGGACTGGAAGAAAATTGCATTGGTATCGGATCACGAATGGTTGAACCATACTATAAAAGCTTTCGGGTTCCTGATTCCGGGGGATGTACGTACTTTTAATAATGACAAAACAGAGGAAGCCATAAAATGGTTGTCAGAATAATTTCAATAAAATAAGGGAATGAAAAAGCAACTTCTGGAAAAAACTATAGTGCAACTATTTGCCAATGGCAAGGGGTTGGTTGCAATGGATGAAAGTACCGGAACATGCAATAAAAGATTTGCCGCTGCAGGTATCCCGCAGACAGAAGAAAAACGGCGTGATTGGCGGGAGTTGATCGCAACAACGCCAGATCTTGGTGAATGCATAAGCGGTGCAATTTTGTATGATGAAACCATTCGCCAGAATAAAAAAGACGGTACTCCGATTATAAAAGCTATAATTGATGCAGATATCATTCCGGGAATTAAGGTTGATATCGGAACAAAAGACATGGCCGTTCATCCCGGAGAGAAAATTACTGAAGGTCTTGATGGATTGCGTGAACGGCTGAATGAATATTTCCGGATGGGTGCACGGTTTGCAAAGTGGCGGGCTGTGATTACCATTGGCAAAGATATTCCATCTTTTGCCTGTATAGAATCAAATGCAAATGCATTGGCACGATACGCAGCTTTGTGTCAGGAAGCAGGTATGGTGCCGATTGTTGAACCTGAAGTCCTGATGGAAGGAACTCATAATATAGGGGAATGCTTTGATGTTACAGAGGAGGTATTAAGAATAGTTTTTTCACAGCTTTACATTCAAGGAATAATCTTGGAAGCCACTATCTTAAAACCAAATATGGTCACATCCGGAATGAAATGCAAAGAGCAGGCAAGTGTAAATGAAGTTGCAGATGCCACGATAAAATGTCTGTTGCGGTCAGTGCCCGCCGCAGTGGCGGGAATCGCATTTTTGTCGGGAGGACAATCCGGTGAGATTGCATCAGCACATTTGAATGCAATGCATGTAAAATACGGATCAAGACTTCCGTGGCCACTTACATTCTCTTTTGCCCGTGCAATACAGCAGTCGGCATTGCAAATCTGGGGAGGTTTGGAAGAAGATAAAACTGCGGCGCAGCAATCATTATTGCACAGGGCAAAATGCAGCCAGGCAGCCCTGCTCGGTGAGTATAATCCATCAATGGAAAAAAAATTTATTAAGTAAAAAGGATTCTATCAGATATTTATTAGTTTTAGCAATTTAAATCATGATACCCGATAACAAACTCACCACTACAGCAAAACTAAATTCAAAACCTGATCAAAATGATAATTTGAAATCCATCCCTTTAGCGGAATTAGAAAAAAAACTGAGTTCGACTCCGGATGGTCTCACACAGGCTGAAGCCCGGAAAAGGCTGGATCAGTATGGACCTAATGAGATTGAAGAAAAGAAAACCAACCTGTTCCTGAAATTTCTAAGTTATTTCTGGGGTCCAATCCCATGGATGATAGAAGCAGCAGTATTACTATCTGCAGTTGCTAAACATTGGCCGGATTTTTCCATAATACTCTTGTTGCTTTTTGCAAATGCTGTTATAGGTTTCTGGGAAGAACACAAGGCAGGAAACGAGATTGCTGCACTGAAAGCAAAGCTTGCGGTCAATGCAAGGGTAAGGCGTGATGGAAAGTGGGTAAATCCACCGGCACGTGAACTTGTACCGGGAGACGTGATTCGAATGCGTCTCGGAGATATTGTTCCGGCAGATTCACGTTTGTTAGATGGTGATCCGGTAGAAGTTGATCAGTCAGCACTTACAGGGGAGTCATTACCCGCAACTCGTAAACTGGGCGAAGCGGTATTTTCAGGTTCAGTAATCCGGAGGGGAGAAATCAATGCTATGGTTTATGCTACAGGCTCGGATACTTATTTCGGTAAAACTGCAAAGCTGGTGGTGGAAGCACATACTGTCAGCCATTTTCAAAAAGCTGTTCTGAAGATCGGGAATTACCTTATCGTCCTTGCAGTAGCTCTTGTTGCAATAATTATTGTAGTAGCTATTTTCCGTGGAGACTCGATTATCACAACCCTGCAGTTTTGTCTTGTTCTGACAGTGGCAGCTATTCCGGTTGCAATGCCGACAGTTCTGTCGGTTACTATGGCTGTTGGTGCACGACTCCTCGCTGGGAAAGAAGCAGTTATAAGCAAGCTCGTAGCCATTGAAGAACTCGCAGGTGTGGATGTTCTTTGTGCTGATAAGACCGGAACGCTGACACAGAATAAACTTACATTAGGAGATCCTTTCAGCATCAACAATACACCGGTAGATCAAGTCATATTAAATGGTGCCCTTGCATCCCGATCAGACGATAATGACACCATTGATCTCGCTGTCCTTGATGGACTGAAAGATAAGGACAAATTAAAAGCCTATGAAGTTGTTCATTACATGCCATTCGATCCGGTACATAAACGAACTGAAGCAACAATTAAATCCAAGGATGGAAAAACATTCAAGGTAACTAAAGGTGCTCCGCAGGTGATCATAGCATTATCCGGAATTGCAGAAGATGTGAAACCTGCAGTTGATAAAGCTGTTGACGAATTTGCTGTAAGAGGTTTCAGGGTTCTGGGTGTGGCTAAAGCCGATGGTGAAGGACCATGGCAATTCCAGGGTGTATTACCGTTGTTCGATCCGCCACGGGAAGATGCCAAGGCTACTGTTAAGACTGCACTTGAAATGGGAGTAAAAATTAAGATGGTGACAGGCGACGCACTAGCTATTGCAAAGGAAACAGCCAAAAAATTAGACTTGGGAACAAATATATTGAATGCTTCAGGTTTAGGGGATTCAAAGAAGCAGGAGACTTCTGAAACTTCAGAATCAATTGAGAAAGCTGATGGATTTGCACAGGTTTTTCCTGAACATAAATTTCATATTGTTGATGTACTCCAAAAGCTTGGTCACATTGTCGGCATGACGGGTGACGGGGTCAATGATGCGCCTGCTTTAAAGAAATCTGATTGCGGTATTGCGGTATCAGGTGCAACTGATGCTGCCCGGGCTGCTGCTGCCGTTGTTTTGCTGACACCGGGACTTTCTGTAATTATTGAAGCAATCAAGGAAAGTCGCAAGATTTTTCAGCGGATGAATAGCTACTCTATTTACCGGATAGCTGAAACTTTAAGGGTGCTTTTCTTCATGACACTGTCAATACTAATCTTTAATTTCTATCCCGTAACTGCTGTGATGATCGTGATGCTTGCTTTGCTCAACGACGGAGCAATCCTCTCTATAGCTTATGACAATGTTCATTATAAAGATAAACCGGAAGCATGGAATATGCGGATAGTGTTGGGTATCTCCACAGTGCTTGGAGTCATTGGGGTCATCGCTTCGTTTGGCTTATTTTATCTTGGTGAAAGAGTATTTCATCTCGACCGC
Organism: Bacteroidota bacterium; assembly: GCA_039930605.1. Lineage (GTDB taxonomy): Bacteria > Bacteroidota > Bacteroidia > AKYH767-A > 2013-40CM-41-45 > JAPLDB01. The sequence goes on along the minus strand of JBDTTM010000339.1, from coordinate 910 downwards.
TCCCATATCCAGACACTTATGTATTTAAAACTTTCCATCGCGGGACATCTGACGATCTTCCTAACCCGTACGCGCGGTCCGTTCTGGTCCATCCGCCCTGCAAAAATTTTATGGATAGCTGTTCTCGGTACACAATGCGCGGCAACTTTTATAGCAGTTTATGGAGTGTTTATGACACCTCTGGGCTGGAGCCGGGCATTGTTCGTTTGGGGCTATTCACTGGCTTGGTTTCTAGTGAATGACCGTGTGAAGCTTCTCGCCTACAGGATTTTTGATCCGGTCAAATCCAGATCAAAAGTCAGAAATGGTAACACTAAATTGAAGAATATGAAAATTCCAAAAGCAGCATAAACAGAATCAGAAAACAGATTAAAAAAAAATAATAATTTTAAAAATGAAAAAACATAAATATGATTATGGAATGATTGGTCTTGGTACTATGGGACGTAACCTGATATTTAATATGAACGATCATGGATACAGTGTGATTGGTTTTGATAAAAATGCTTTACAGGCAGAAACACTTAAGAAAGAAGCCGTCAATCGGGAAGTATCTGCTGCATCCAATCTTGATGAGTTTATAAATTCTTTAAAAAACCCGAAGGTGATCATGATGCTTGTTCCCGCCGGGAAAATTGTAGATGAAGTCATTATTGAATTAAAACCTTTACTATCTGAAAATGATTTGCTTATGGACTGCGGTAATTCGCACTTCACCGATACCGATAGAAGATCTGAAGAATTGAGCAGATCAAAAATTCATTTCATGGGAGTCGGAATTTCCGGAGGAGAAGCAGGAGCGCGTTTCGGTGCGAGCATTATGCCGGGAGGTCAAAAAGAAGTTTATGAAGATGTGGCAGAAATGCTGGAATCAGTTTCAGCAAAAGTGAATAATGAACCCTGTGCAATG
>JBDTTM010000338.1:0-4761 GCA_039930605.1 Bacteroidota bacterium | reverse complement strand
TATAGCTTTTATTTTCAGGACTGATTAGTGCAAATTCGTGGAATTCGTGGCCGGTTTTTCAGGCATCAATTTAATGGTGATAAATTTTCAACTTTAACAACACACAATTAATTAATAATCTCCCCCTTTATTATTCGACAGCTTTTCCCGCCATTGTTGGATTTGCTCACAAACAAGCAAGCCCCCCTCTGGGCACAATAATCGGCGCCGCCAAATAAGAAGGCGAAGTAAAAAGATCATTTTTTTTCCGCGATCAATACAAGATCGATCACCTTTGTATTATCTGTCATTACCGAAGCGATTCTCTCCGTTTTCAATACGGTGAAATTATTTTGCAGCAAAGCATCCGTTAAATAATCTGCCTGGTGGAAATTCATAAAGATCTCATCGCCCTGGCTGCTTTTTCGGATTCCTGATTTGGAGTAGTCGTCTTCCATGGTGCTGATATAAAACACGCCTCTTGTTTTTAAGATCGCAGAAGCATCAGCAATAAATTTTAAAGTTTCTTCTTTCGTAAAATAGGGGAAACAAAAGCCGCACATGATCGCATCGAATTTTTTTTCGAGTTTTGTGATGTCTCTCGCATCCATCAATTGAAATTCGACAGTAGGATTATTACTCTTTGCAATTTCAAGCATATTGGGAGCAAGGTCAGTACCTAAAAGTTTAAAGTCCGGACGTTTATTCAATAAGTATTTGGTGATATTGCCGGGACCGCAGGCTACTTCTAAAATTTCGGGATTATCTTTTTTGATCGCTTCACAAAAAGCGTCCAGTGTTTCACCATATAGATCCACATTCATGAATTTATCGGCATACAACTTTGCGTGCTTATCGAAAACGCTTATTGAGTTTTGGGATCTATCCATAAGCAAATGTACAAACAAGAAGTTTACTTGTTCTCATCCCGATAGCTATCGAGACCAAATCGTATTGCCTCTTCAAGTATATCAACTTTTATATCTTTCAGTGTTTTGAACTTAATGCAATACCCGGTCACACTTGCCTTGCCAAGTTTTTTTCCAAATTTCCGGGCCAGGACTTTCTTGTCTTTAATACCAATGATGTAGATAGAGATTCCGGTTGTGTTTGCACTGAGACCAATCTGATAAAACTCCATTGTTTTTCGATCAGCATATTTCATGGTTTGAATTCCATATCCGATATTGGGATTGGAAACAATTTTGCCTTCACTGTCTTTCCCATCCAGGAACCATAATTTACATGCCGGCATTACCTTCAGAATGATCCGGTGTAACTCCTGCATGTCACTACACTTTGGTTCGGGTTGACTGGTGATATACTTTTTGATTTGTTCTTTTACGTTCATAGAAGAAATAAAATATTTGCCACCAAGGCATGAAGACACAAAGAAACTCTAAAAATCATTGTGCTTTGACTTCGCGAAGCTTGTTAGGAAATTAAAAGTTCAATAAACTAGATTGTCTGGTTTTCAAATTCGAATGACTACCAAGTAGCTCATAGCTTACCTTTTTGCGGAGATGTTTTTTTGCTGTTTCCCATGAAACTGCTTCATCATTTTTTCTTGACACCGCAATAAGGACATCAATGAACTCATGCACTTTTTCATCGTGTTGTTCAATTGTTTTCAGGTCAATAACAAGAGCTGTCTTGTGATTTTTTTTATCTGTGATATAGCTAATGCCTTTCATGACTTTTTTCAAAGGTAATTATTTCTCTACGGCACTTCGCTTTGTGATTTCAAAACGTTGCGATGAAATGAGTAGTGACTAAGCTAAACCCGATTGCAATGGAAAGCCCCGCACAGGCGGGCTTGGAATGGAAAGCGGGAAAGACGGTGGATTGAAAGGTGCAGAACCTTTTCTTGTTATTTTAACTCTTACTCTACGATTAGAACCAAACCCCGAAGAGGTGTCATAAACCAAATCAGGAACAGAAAACTAAGCCGCAGAGAGAAATTTAACATTAGGAGAAAATAATTCGCCTTCCCAACATCTGAAATCTTATTCCCTTTTTAATAAGGTTGAAAAGAAATCAACATTGATTTTCTGCTAAGAGTTAAACCCAATCGAAATCAAACTCCGAAGTGAGTTCACTCATTAAATTAAGAACAGAAAGCAAGTCGTAGAATTGTTTTTAGTTGCTGACTCGACCTCTTCGGGGTTAGGCAACTAAAACTTCAACGTCACGCCCCCCAGCCAATTCCTCCCCGCCTGCGGGAAATAAAAATTTTCCCTGATCTGTTGCCCACCGTAAATGTAACCGTACGTATAACCATTGCTCTCATATTTTTGATCGAGCAGGTTGTAGAGTGCAAACTTCAACGCAAACTCTTTGCAGAATGGCAAAGAGAAATGATATTGTATCAACGCGTCATCCAGTAAGTAAGCATCGAGCTTTCTGGATTCATCACCTGTGTTGTCGAGAAATTGTTGTCCAACGTATTTGGTAACTAAATCAACAGAGAGATTTTTTACCGGCATCCAGGAAATGGTTGCAGAGGAAATAACGTCAGGAGAAAAAACAATGTCTGACTTTTCATGCACAACCTGTTGTTGTCCGCCTGCATCGTAATCATCAATGTATTCTGTAAACTCTTTGATTTTATTTTTGCTGATTGTGATGTTACCGCTGAAAGAAAATGTTTTAAGAATTTTCCACTCCACTTCCATTTCTGCCCCAGCGCGTAAGCTCACCGGGACATTCATGTGTGTGTACTCGCCAACGTCGTTAATCTGTCCTGTTGATATCAACTGGTCTTTGTACTTCATGAAATAAATATTGGTACCAACATGCAGGCGGCTGCCGGTGAATATGTAACCAAATTCTACATCAGTCATTTCTTCGGGCTTCGGGCGACTGGCAGATGAACTTTCCGTAAAATCTTTTCTCATGGGTTCGTGGTGACCAACTGCAACGGAAGCGTATAGCTTGTTCAATTTTCCGGGCGTGTATGAGATGCCGCCTTTCGGATTGAAGAAGCCGTAACAAACCTGCTGCGGTGTGTTCTCTGCTGACTCATTCAATCCTAAGAAAGCATAATCAATCGCGCGGTATTGCATATCAGCGAAGAGATGCAGCTTCGGCGTGAAGGAGTAAATTGCTTTTGCAAAAACATTGAAATCATTTTTTGTTGCATCGTTGTCATCGTACACAAAATCTTTTGCTCCATTGCCGGCATACTCAGCCCAAATGATTTGGTCGAAATGCCTGCCTGTATATCGGTTGCCCGCACTGCCCAATGTGAATTGCAGTTTATCTATTTCATAATTCGCTGAAAAAGTAAATCCGTAAAAATCATTGTCCAGCCATTTTTGCCGGATGAGGTTGGTAGAGGTAATCGTGTCCTGTCCGACAACCAGGTCATTCAACATATAATCTCCGAACGCCTGATCGTATTTGTATTCCTCGTAATATCCTTTGCCTTTGGTGTAGTGTAACGCTGCATTCAATATCAGATGTGAAGTTGCAGCAAATGAATAATGCAACTGGTAATAATCCTGCTGGTAATTGTCCGTTTGATTTTTGTAAGTGAAGACGTTGTAGGTTCTGTTGTTGGAACTAAACAGGTTGATAGAATCTTCCACGGTATTGTACAAAGAACCAATGTTATTGTAATAATGGGAGACCAATGCATCGTGATCATTGTTCAGTTTCGCTTCCGGTACTCCATTCCAGGACTGGTACGTTTTTTCTTTCCCGCTGAAAACAATTGCACGCAGCGTACTCTTGCTTCCATAATATCCGCCGCTGAGGTAAACGGATTTTAAATCAGATGCGCCGCGGTCCACGAAACCATCTGATTTTATTTTAGACAACCTTCCTTCAAAAGCAATTTTATTTTTCAGAAGGCCTGTCCCGAAGTTCAATGTATTTTTCCAGGTATTGAATGAACCATAAGATTCACTGATGATTGCAAATGGTTCGTGCGAAAGTGTGGAAGACAAAATATTTACGCTTCCTCCAAAAGCTCCGGCTCCATTTGTAGAAGTTCCGATGCCGCGCTGGATCTGTATGTTGTCAATGGAGGAAGCAAAATCAGGCAGGTCGACCCAGTACATTCCATTCTCCTCAGCATCGTTGATTGGAACTCCATTGATCGTCACGTTTACCCGGGTCGGATCGCTGCCACGAATGCGGATGCCTGTGTAACCGACACCAGCACCGGCATCTGAGGTTACAACAACTGAAGGTGTTGTACTGATCAGGAACGGCAAATCCTGTCCCATGTTATTTTTCTCCAGATCTTTTTTGTCTACGATAGAGAATGCTGTAGGAGATTTGTCTGAAGCGCGCGTAGCGGTTACCACAACTTCTTCCGACAAATAAGTTTTTGTGACCAACACAATTTCCATTTTCAGATTTGGTAATGGTGTTTCAATATTTTGTGATTCAAATCCGATATGTGAGATATTCAGGCGAACAATTTTTCCTTTCAGATCAGGCAACGAAAAATTACCTTCTGGATCTGTCGTTGTTACGATGAAGGAATTCTCTATCGAAATCACTGCTCCGGGAATTTTTTCATTGGAGGAAGCGGCAGTAATAGTTCCACTCAGTTGTGCAAAGCAATTACAGGAAATCAGCATGATTCCTGAGAGCAGTAATTTGATTTTCATAAGAGATATGTGAATCAATCCGTAAGGAATCGAAAACACTTTTAAAATGAGTTAAACAATTGTGCAGACAGGAGGCAATTCCGCACATTCAAATATCGTTCTACCTTCAATCCCTACGCAGGTCTGATCCCGGTCAGGTTCTACGGGTATAATCTCAGTC
>JBDTTM010000337.1:0-4763 GCA_039930605.1 Bacteroidota bacterium | reverse complement strand
GAACGCACAAGCGCAATTTGCACCAGTGGGTGCAGAATGGATTTACAATGACCTTGATGCAAACACACAACAGAATACTCCCCGCGGAATTGTTTCTGTTGCAGATACAATTATCAATGGCCATGTCTGTCATATTGTAATTGGTGATTGCGCTTGTGGAACTTCACAGACTAATTTTATTTACGGCAGCAGTGGCAAGGTTTACTGGTACAACAGTGCATTGAACGATTTCACCTTGCTTTATGATTTTAACCTGGATGAAGGACAGACCTGGACAGTGCTCGCTCAAAGTACAATTTCCGATTCTTTGCAATTACAGGTAGATTCCACCAGTGTCGATACGATCAATGGCGTGTTCTGCAGGGTTCAGTATATTCATACTGTAGCGACTTTTGGAAATGCTTATGTGCTCGAAGGGCCACTCGTAGAACGTGTGGGAAGCAGACTATGTCTGTATCCGCAGTATGCATCCTGTGATCCGCCGACAGCGGGTTTGCGTTGTTACCAGGACAATTTTTTAGGATTGTATGACACACATTTTGCTCCCGCTTGTGAAGATATTTTTATTGACTCCGGTATAGGTATTCATGAAATTGAAAACAGGAATATATTGTCATTGGCACCAAATCCATTTCATGACCAGGCAGCGATTACGCTCATTAAATATTCCGGGGGTGAAGGCATACTGGAGATTACGGATGCTGCAGGCAGACTTGTCCGCACAGGTCCGGTTAATTCAGACCATACTATTATAAGGAGAGGTGAGATGGAAGAAGGGATTTATTTTTATCATATCAGGTTGCAGGAAGCAACTTTGTCAGGAAAGTTTATCATTATCTAAAATATTTTGTGATGGATTCAACCAAGGCGCAAACACGGACGGAGCAAAGCATGAACGGTAACGGAGAAAACGGGCATATCCCGGAAAAAAAGTCATCGCGCATTGACGTGCTGAAAACGTACAAGATTTATATTGACGGAAAATTTCCGCGAACAGAATCCGGGCGTTACTATATTTTGAATGACGGAGACGGAAAGCAAATTGCAAACATCTGTAAATCCTCCCGGAAAGATTTCAGGGATGCAGTGGTAGCAGCGCGCAAAGCACAACCGGGGTGGGCTGCAAAGACAGCATATAACAAAGGACAAATTCTTTACCGGATTGCGGAAGTGCTGGAAGGCAGGAAGGCGCAGTTTGTTGATGAATTGATGCAGCAAGGCGTTGATCAGGCAACAGCAGCGGATGAAGTAAACCTGGGTGTAGATCGGCTCGTTCATTATGCCGGATGGTGTGACAAATTTATCCAGGTGTTTTCATCAGTGAACCCGGTGGAATCATCTCATTTTAATTTTTCAATTCCTGAACCTACCGGTGTCGTGTCTGTGATTGCTTCTGAGACAACGGGTTTGATTGGATTGGTTTCTGTGATTGCACCTGCCATCATCGGTGGCAATACTGTTGTTGTATTGGCTTCTGAATCCAAACCACTTTGTGCTGTTTCATTTGCAGAAGTGTTACAGACCAGCGATGTGCCGGCCGGAGTGGTGAATTTGCTTACAGGCAATGCAAAAGAATTGCACACGCATTTTTCTTCCCACATGGATGTGAATGCAATCGTGTATTGCAATAAAGATGAAGAGCAGGCAAAAGCTATCGCAACCAATGCCGCCTTGAATGTGAAACGTGTGCTGCTGTATGGCAAGCATGACTGGATGAAAGCAGGTAGTCAAAGTCCGTATTTTATAATGGATCTGCAGGAAATTAAAACGACCTGGCATCCGATAGGTATTTAAATTTTACCAAGTACCGGACTGTATTTACCACGGAGCTGGAAAAATTAAGATTAAATCCAACATTATCTTATACCTCTGCACTACCTTTTATCATTGATTCATAAAGGTAGAATCATAGATTTGCTAAAGGTTTACCTGCGATAACAATTCAATTAATTCTATCTTGCTAATGAGCAAATTATTTACGCTGTCAAGTCGTAACGGACTTACTGTATTCTTTATGTGCATTCTTTCGAACATCAGTTCATTTGCACAAACATCACCTGTTATACTGAGTGATATTTCTGAAAATGAAATCGAACTTACGGGAGCGCGATTTACTTTTCCAAATCATTACAGGACGCTTCACCTGAATAAGACAAATGCGCAGCAATTTTTCAGCACCGCGCCTGCTGAAACTCCTGCCAATATGAAAAGCAGCAATGCAATATTTGAAATGCCAATGCCTGACGGGACTTCAAAACATTTCAGGATATGGGAAACTCCTGTGATGGATCCGGCTCTTGCAGCACAATTTCCGGATATTAAAACCTACGCCGGCCAGGGCATAGACGAACCAAATGCAAGCATCCGTCTTGACATGACACCGCTTGGATTTCATGCCATGATGCTTTCACCGGAACCCGGTTGGTCGCTTTGATTTCAGCATGGCACCAAACCCGGCTCAACATACAACTGAGGTAGCGTTTATTTCAAACGTGGAATCAAAATACATCATACAAATTATGGATTTGACCGGGCGCATGGTTATGGTAAATGAAGGTCGCGCAATTGCAGGTGAAAACAGTACCGGTATCTATCTCGATAATGTTTCAAAGGGCATTTACCTGATGCTGGTTATAAATGGAGAAGAACAGTCATTCAAAAAGTTACATGTGAATTGAATTTAAAAGTATAATATTATCTGTGGCAGGAGGATCAGAAATGGTCTTGCTGCCTTTTTTTGGAATCTTTACCCCAATTTTACCGTACAAAATTACCTTTGTGATCCTTTCCTATGACAGATGAAAAAAATATAATCCCTCATGGGCATAAAATTACCATGCAAGAACGGAGGGAATTGCTTGCCCAGAATTCTAAAATAATCTGGTTTACAGGATTGAGTGGATCGGGGAAAAGTACCATTGCCGGCAGGGTAGAAGAGTTATTAAACGAACGCGGCTTCCTTACCTATCTATTGGATGGTGATAATGTTCGGATGGGTTTGAATAAGAACCTGGGATTTACAGCTGATGACAGAAATGAAAATATCAGGCGAGCAGGAGAAATATCAAAGCTTTTTGTGGATGCAGGAGTAATAGTTCTGGCAGCATTTATTTCTCCTTTCAGGTCAGACAGGCAACAAGTGAGGGATCTTGTCGCCAAAGGTGATTTCATTGAAGTCTTTATTAATTGTCCGTTGGAAACCTGTGAACTCCGCGACCCCAAAGGACTTTATAAAAAAGCGAGGGCAGGGGAGATCAAAGATTTTACCGGGGTGTCATCTCCGTTTGAAATTCCTGCCCAGACGGAAATTGAAATCCGTAGCGACCAGATGAGCGTTGAACAGGCCGCTGAAAAAATTGTCCGGCTGATCAAGTCGAAAATTGAAATGGCGTAAATATGCATAGTTATAATCTCACACATTTAAAAGAACTTGAGAGTGAAAGTATTTACATCATTCGTGAGGTAGCAGCACAATTTGAGAAACCCGTCCTGTTGTTCAGCGGGGGAAAAGATTCGATCGTGATGTCGCATTTGGCGCGAAAAGCCTTCCATCCGGCGCGCATACCATTTCCGCTCATGCATATTGATACCGGGCATAACTTCCCCGAAGCTATTTCTTATCGAGACTGGTGGGTGAAAGAAATCGATGTTCAATTGATTGTGCGCAAAGTTCAGGATTCTATTGATATCGGACGTGCCAAGGAAGAGAAAGGAATCAATGCCAGCAGGAATGTGTTGCAAACGATTACGTTGCTCGATGCCATAGAAGAATTTAAATTTGATGCCGCCATGGGTGGGGCCAGGCGCGATGAAGAAAAAGCCAGGGCAAAAGAAAGATTTTTTTCTCACCGTGATGAATTCGGACAGTGGGATCCAAAGAACCAGCGCCCGGAGTTGTGGAATCTGTTCAACGGAAAGAAAAATCATGGTGAACATTTCAGAATTTTTCCTTTGAGCAACTGGACAGAAATGGACGTTTGGCAATACATCGCATCGGAGAAAATTAAAATCCCTTCGATTTATTTTTCTCACGACAGGAAATGTTTTGTACGCGATGGGGTTGTGTACGCTTCGTCCGATTTCATGATGATGAAGCCGGAAGAAAAAACAGAAATGATGCGTGTTCGCTTCCGTACAGTCGGAGATATGACGTGTACTGGTGCAGTTGTTTCTCCTGCGTCTACATTTGAAGATATTATTACAGAGGTTGGTGCTTCACGGTTCACGGAACGCGGAAGCAGGCAGGATGACAAAAGATCAGAGACTGCGATGGAAGACAGGAAGAAGAAAGGATATTTTTAATTTCCTCAGCGAAGTACGAATTTATTCTGAATCTTAATATTTCGAATTTGAAACTAAGTCTGAATATTGGAGTGTGTATTTGTAAATACTGAATTATTTGCTTGGAGCTCTTTGCGTCCCGCTAGCTATCGGGATTGCGTAAAATTCTTGAGTGAAATTGTTAAATAGAAAATGACTAAGGATAACAGCTACTTCAACATGGAATTGCTTCGCTTCACAACAGCGGGAAGTGTCGATGATGGGAAGAGTACACTGATCGGTAGATTGTTGTATGACAGCAAATCTATTTTTGAAGACCAGCTTGAAGCCATTGAAATGACAAGCAGGCAAAAGGGTCATGACTATGTGGACCTTGCTTTACTTACAGATGGGTTGCGGGCAGAAAGGGAACAGGGGATTACCATTGATGTTGCATACCGTTATTTTGCTACTCCGAAACGTAAATTCATTATTGCCGATAC
>JBDTTM010000336.1:0-4786 GCA_039930605.1 Bacteroidota bacterium | reverse complement strand
CAGTATTCTTTGCTGACCTTTCTACAGGTACTGATTCAATAGTTTCATGGGCATGGAACTTCGGCGACGGTTCAATATCTACTTTACAAAATCCTGTTCATACCTATTCACAAAGCGGATACTATTATGTATGTCTCACGATTGAAACCGGAAACAACGGAGCAATTACCTGCACCAATACTTATTGCCAGACGATTTATGCAGGGAATAATAACAATGGCTGCCAGGCAAATTTCAGCATGTATCCGGATAGCAGCGGATTGGGATTTCAGTTCCAGAATATTTCCGGCGGAACAACTGCTTCAACAATTTATGCATGGAGCTTTGGAGATGGAAACAATGCTACTTCTGAAAATCCATTCCATGCTTATTCTACAGCAGGATATTATACTGTATGCCTGACGATTTCTGATTCTCTTAATAATTGTTCTTCCACCTATTGCGATTCATTAAGCGTTGGACCTTCTCAATTCTGTAATCCATATTTTGTATGGAACGGCGACACCACAAATGGAGTTCAATTTTACCAGTTCAATAATAACCTTCCGGGAGTTGTTTACCAGTGGAATTTTGGTGACGGAGATTCATCAACGATTGCTGATCCTTACCACCAATATACAACGGCGGGATCATATTATGCATGCCTCACTGTTTTTCAACTCGATTCAAACGGAATGGTTTTGTGTACCGGCACCTATTGTGATTCTGTTTATACAGGATTAAACGGACAGGCTTGTGTACAGATTGTTGCAACGCCTGACAGCAATGCATGGGGAAATGGGAATGTAAATTTCAATGTTTCTTCTTCATGCGGAAATATTACTTCTGCAACATGGACTTTTGGCGATGGAACAACCGGAACAGGAATCAATCCAGTTCATCAGTTCCCGGCAACTGGCTGGTATTGGGTTTGTGTTGACATTGAAATAAATGGAATCATTTATACTCAGTGCGACAGTGTATTTGCATTGCGGCTTGTTGGAATTGAAGAAGCTGATGGTGCGCTCTCAGCATTGGATATTTATCCGAATCCTGCTTCATCAATGATCAACCTGGCTTATTTGTTGAATGATGCTGAACAGATCAACATCACGATCTATGATATAACCGGCAGGTTGGTGGAAAATGTTTTGAATGAAAAACAGGGAACCGGGTTGCATCAGCAAATGATTAACATAGATAATCTCATTGCGGGAATGTATGTGTTGAAAGTTTCTACCGATGTTTCAGCCATCGCGAAGCGAATCGTAGTAACTAAATAAAAATTGTTGTGTTTCTCAAAAGCCCATGGCCGAATCCCGGACATGGGCTTTTTTTATTGACCTATAGTCTTACGTCTTACGTCTTGAGTCTTGTGTCTTGCTTCTTATGTCTTCCTTCTTAGCTCTTCTTATTCCACGTCTCTCAACTTCCAGACCACATACGAGTAAATCAAAAGTGCTCCTGTGAAAACAAATGGAGTTCCGAAAATCATTGCCAGGAATATTTCATTTTGCTTTTCAAGGTAGATGAACATGCTGATACCACCAATGAGCTGAATAAAAGCTCCCGGCAGTTCCCATTGCCATGATGCCACATAACCTACTACAACCACTGAAAGCAGCAGTATAAAGTATAAACTTGTCACATCACTTTCTTGGTTAAAGGCAGGGATTACTTCACGTATTGCAAAAAGGAAGAAGAAGATACAGACCAAAAGGCCGATGATTCTGGCCGTCCATTTTAATCTTGTTTGTAAAGCGCGTGGGCTCATGATTCTATTCCTGTTGTAAAATTATATTTTTTTGTTGATGACTTTTCCACTCAATGAAATTCACAAACGTTTATTATGTGAATCAAACGATAAAGAGGTTAAACGACCATTTTCATTAGGTGACTGAAATCATGATACGGAGCGAAAGAGGAAAATCATCAACAATTTTGTCTTGAATCTTACAAGTTTTATATGATTGCTATTCTTCAGACAGAATTGACAATTTCCTGACAGTAAAAGGGGCATAACCAATGGGTATTGGCATTGCTTGTTAAGAAAAACCCCATATCTTCACGACCGCAAAAAACCAATATTATCCATGAGAAAATTTTATTTAGCCTGTCTTGCAGCACTTTTCATTTCTATGATCAGCGTTGCTTCTAACCCTTTCAACAAAGGAAAGCAAACCCTTCATTTAAAAGAAGGAGCTTATGTAAAAGGTACCGTTGTGATCAGGATTAAACCTGAAGCGAGGGTCGTTTGCAAAACGTCTTCGATTGACCTCGGTTCAATGAATGAAAAGATTGCTTTGCTGGGAGCAACTGTTTCAAAAAGATTTCCTCAATCTAAAGATGCAAGCGGACAGCGTAACCGTTTTGGCATTCAGATGATTGATCTCTCATTGATTTACACGGTTAAGTTCAATGAAAATACTGCAGTTGGAGATGCAATCGCATTGCTTTTAGCCGACCCATCTGTGGCCTATGCAGAACCTGTGTATATCAATTATACCTGCTTTACACCAAATGAACCTTCCGGTAACCTGGCATTACAATATTTCTTAACCAATATCCAGGCTTATAATGCATGGGATGTTTGGAAGGGTGATACGAATACCGTAATTGGAATCGTAGATACAGGTACTGACTGGGACCATCCGGACCTTGCAGCAAATTTGAAAAACAACTATGCAGATCCTATTGATGGTATAGACAACGATGCCGATGGATTTATTGATAACTTCCGTGGTTGGGATTTAGGTGAAAATGACAATGACCCTGTGGTTGGCGCCAGCGATCATGGTTCTCACGTTTCAGGTTGCGCTGATGCTGTAACAGATAATGGAACAGGTGTCGCAAGCCCTGCCTTCAACTGCAAATTTTTACCGGTTAAGATTGCTGATGCATCAGGTGCATTGACAGCCGGCTATGAAGGAATCGTTTATGCTGCAGATCATGGTTGTAATGTGATCAATTTATCATGGGGCCGTGGTGGTGGATTCAGTCAATATGAATCAGACATCATTGACTATGCTGCCCTCAATCGTGATGTTACTGTAGTTACAGCTGCCGGTAATAATAACCAGGATGAGACATTTTATCCGACACAATATGACAACGTTGTGAGTGTTGCTGCGACAAGTTCAAACGATGGCAAGGCTTCTTTTTCAAATTATGGTTTCAGGATTGATGTGTGTGCGCCCGGTGACAATATTTACTCTACCTTATATAACAACACCTATGCTTTTATGAGTGGAACAAGTATGGCTTCACCGGTTGCTGCAGGTTGCGCAGCGATGATTAAATCCCGGTTTCCTTCTTTTACTTTTGAGCAGGTAAAACAACAACTTCGCGTAACCAGCGACAACATTTATTCTGCTGCAGGAAATTCAGTTTACCAGAATAAATTAGGAAAAGGAAGGGTGAATTTATTCAAAGCAGTAACAGATACTACTTCGCCGGGTGTAAAAGCCAGCATCGCATCTATTGTAGATAATAACGATGAAACTTTTGTTGGAAATGATACAATGTCCATTGTTGCGCTTTTCAAAAACCTGCTCAGACCTACAGCTAACCTAACCTGTAACCTTACAGCATCTTCTAACCAGGTGTCCATACTGCAGAATACATTTACAATCGGGATGTTGAATACACTTGATACCATTTCCAATTTTGCCAATGTTTTCAGGGTACGTATTAAGCCAACTGCGCCAATTAACCTGGTAATACCTTTTAAACTGACGATGACTGATGGTGCATGGACAGACTTTTTATCTTTCAGCGTAATAGTGAATGTAGATTATCTAAATATCCAGGAAAATGATATTTCAACTACGCAAACAAGTAAAGGAAGAATCGGTTTCAATACCACCGGTCCAGGCGAAGGTCTTGGCTTCCGGTACATGGGCGGGCCAAGCAACCTATATGAAATGGGCTTTATGGTTTCAGATGGTACACACGCTACAGCAAATTCTGTTAGAAATGAAACAGCTGGCGGCTTTGACGAAGACTTTGGTTATTCCGTTCGGGTAACTCAATCTCCAGGTATAGCTTCTGATTTCTTCGCAAGTGGAATTTGCAACAATAATGGTCCAACAGCGCCTGGAAATAAGCTCAGCATTGATGTCCCCCATTATACTTATGCCTGGAATTTAAATCCAGACCGCGGATATATTATTGTTGAATATGTGATCAGGAATATCGGAGCGAGTTCTCTGAGTAATATCTATGCCGGTCTTTATGCCGATTGGGATGTAAACGATGCTGCTGATACTTCTATTAGTGCTTACTATACATTTAATAAGGACTCAGTAGATTTTACCCGTAAAATGGGAATCTCTTATAATACCTGGGCCGATGGATATTATTGTGGAATAAAACTACTTACAAATACTGCCGGATTTCATCACTATGGATTAGACAATGTTGCCGGAGGTGGCGGAGGAATTGATACTTACAGTGATGCAGATTATTTTTCTGATGCAGATAAATTCACTGTACTTTCAACAAACAGGGATGTCGCAGGTAACACTGCCGCGGGCGGAAATGATATTTGCGATGTTACATCAACTGGTCCATATACAATCGCTGCTGGCGATTCAGTCACTGTTGCATTTGCTTTGACATGCGGAGAAAATTTAACCTCTATTCAAAACAGTGCAGATGCAGCACAAATTAAATATGACAATCTACACCTGGGAATATCAGAAAACCCTGCAGCTGGCCAGATGCTGTTATCGGTTTATCCTAACCCGGCAACAAAAACAACAACTGTTACTTACACAGTGAACAATGGAGGACAGGTTGAATTGTC
>JBDTTM010000335.1:0-4795 GCA_039930605.1 Bacteroidota bacterium | reverse complement strand
ATTACCTGACAGGATTTCACGCCACTCTTAATCAGGTCACCTGACAGGTATCTCAACCGGTGTTTCTTCATCATGGATGCATTCAGGGGTATTTGGATTTATTGCACCGTGATTTTTCTATTTGCAATATTTTGCTTTTTATCTCTTACCTGCAAAAAATAAATTCCCGGTTTCATATTACACCTGTCGATCGTAAAATGACTATCTGAAGATTCAAAATTGCTGATTTCTTTTCCAACGACATCGGTAATTTTAATTCCATGCCATTCACCGGTGGAAAATGCAATAGTAGTTTGTGTTGTCATTGGATTTGGAAAAATTTCGATTCCTGAAATTCCATTCAATTCGTTGATCCCTGAAGGAATTGCATTTATCCTGTAAGTTATAAAAGTAAAAGAAACGGTATCTATTCCATATCCGGCAATGTATTGTCCGTTCGCTGAAAGACAACTTGAGGCATACACGATATTCGGTCCTGTTGATAAACCCAAAACAGTTTGAATATATCCATTCAGATTTTGAATACCCGAAGTGGATGTCCATATAAATGGTACCTGAGGATCTCCCCATAATGGACCATCAAACCAGCCTACTGCGATGGTGCCATCAGCATTGATGCCAGAAACGTATCCGGTTGAGGTATTCGGTAACGAACCCAAATTTATTACCCCTGTTGCGCTGCTCCAGATCCATGGTTGGCTATTGTTTGCATAGTCGCCATATCCGCCGATCCAGTTTCCATCTCCTGATACGCAACTGCATTCTCCCAATTGGTTGTATTCATCAGTTGCACTTCCTGTGGTGTCAATCAATAAATATTCATTTGGAAAATAACCACCACCGGGATTCTTTCTCCACACTGCTGATTTCCACGGACCATTAAAATCCTGCCAGCCAACTACAACACTGCCGTCATAGTTCGCTGCATTGGCGCGTGTACTTTTTTGAATGCTGTCAAATAAACTTCCTAAATCCATCATGCCTTCAGTTGGATTCCACGCAACTCCATGTGCGAAGGCATAACCGCCGGTGGTATCTGCCCATGATAGTCCCACCACTGTATTTCCATCTCCCGAAATTCCGAAGCCACCGCTTTTGGTGCTATCGACCGGAAAACCTAGACTGCCTAACAATGTCCATTGCTGAGTTGACATGTCATATCGGGCCATTTCTGCAAAAGGATTTCCCTGGCCTGTCCCGGAAAGAAAATTTCCATCATCTGAAAAACGTGCCTGGCTTCCAATGCCTGATCCCGGAGCAAGTCCACCGATATTAATCGTAGTCCCCGAGTCCGGGTTCCAGATTGTATAGGGTCCGGCTTGCCCTTCATAACCTGCAACTCTTCCATCGTTCGACAAACCTGTTACGGAGAACGGAATATTTTTTAAAAGAAATTGTCCGGAACATATCCCGACAGAGATGAGGAATGCAGGCATGATGAATAGAAATTTTTTCATTGGATTTATTTTTAAGTTGTACGGATGATCCTATTGATTTTATTCAGGAAAAAGCTGATCGAATGCAAAAAATGAATAAGCAAATTAAGACAACCAAATCCATTGGCACAAGGCTGTTACGTGATAAGTGAAGAATATTTCTGATTATTTATTGGACTGTAAAACAGGCACATTTTTTTATTACATTGTGTGATGATAAAAAGAGTTCTCTTTTTTTGCCTGTTACTAACTATAATTCCATGGATTTGCTTTTCACAGGCCACAACAGGAATAAAATTAGGAGGAGGTGTCTATCAACTTTCCCGTATTAATGGTAACAGTGAATTCGGTTATGAAGCCGGATTTTTCTCAAAAGCCGAACTTGGAAAGAAGGCATCGCTGCTATTGGAGCTTGACTATTCTGTTAAAAAGGCTGAGATAATTAGCAATGAAAGGAAGTCAAAGCTGGAACAGAATTTCGTGAACTTCCGTTTCTCAGGCAGCTATGATTTTAATGAGCATTTTTTCCTTGCTGCCGGTCCTTCATTTTCCTATATGATCCATCCGGTGCAATCTCTGCAACTGATTCCTTATTCTTACTTCACACATTTTGCTGTAGGAATTGATCCCTGCATTGGATATGAAACAGCACGATTTATTTTTATAGTACGATATGAAATTGCACTTACCGTGCTAACACTCGAATCAACTCCTGAAGCAGCAGGAAATATTCTGACCGGTACACATTGGAGGGGAGTGAAGGTAGGAGTGGGGGTGAAGCTATAGGGGAGAGGTAATAGAATCTTCTTGTATTCAATTTTGTATTGGCATTGCATCCCTGATCTGTAACCACAATGATTCGTTTCCTTTAAAATCCTTGATCCTTCTCTGGGCCATGATATGAATTTTTTGTTTGGGCTCAAGACTGCCATTGATATCTCCTTTATATATTTGTTCGGCTTTATCTATTTTATAATCTCCTGGTGGGTGTTGCCTTACATATAACAACGTTCTTACCTCAATTGTGTTCGAAGAGTCTTTGATACAATCATCAATTTTTTTTACTGTTTCAATGTTCGTATAATTACTTTCATATTCCTGCATTGGATTAATGGTACCTGCATAAAACCAGTGACCGTTGTAATTGGTATCTACAAGGTCTATGTTAAGTGATGCAGGATCTATGTTTTCCCGGATGATGATATTTTTGAGGGCAGCGTAACTGATGTAGTTTACTTTGTCTGTGGTAATAGTGGTACTGTCTTCGTTGCTGTTGCCAATGCTTTTCCACCTTTGCTTAATATCATAGTAGGGAATGTATTTAAATGAATAGCTGATGTCATAAATTTCATCATTGTTGTTTTTTCTGAATGTAGATGTTTTGGAAAAGATAGTATCACTTTCAATATTCAGGCGCTTGAATACTTTACGGTCGGTGAGGTCACAATCCCCGCTTAAAATATGCAATTCGTTTTTCCGGATAAAATAAATGCGTTGAAACGAATAATTAAAATCCCTGATGTAGTATTTGTTATTCGCGGATTGCTCATCAAAGAAGCCATTCCTGTAACGGTCGCTCAATACCATTTTTCCAAGACCTTGCCAGTTGGGCTTTTCAAAACGATAAAACATTTCCGATTGTGTTTCCTGGTCAAACTTTCTGATAAAAAACCCTTGCTCACAAATGGCGGCCATTAAATCTTTGATTGAGTCGCTTTGGTTTTTGGTGCTGCTGAGTTCGAGCAGTACCCTGGCATTGGCGATCCTGGCTTTGCTGTTGCTTTTGTTTTTTTTGAGATGTTCGATAAAGAAATTTAATTTTTCAGTTTCATTATTGATACCATCTGCAGTGTCAAGCAGCGCAGTGTAATAATTATAGGCATGATCTCTTTTTGATAGCTGAGTTACGTATTTGCAACCAGCAACAGAAATAGCAATGATGAAGAGTATTGGATACAGCTTTCTCTTCATGGCATTTTGGGATCAGCAATGTCATTAGCTACAAAATCAGAAGTGAATGAGACCCCACCTGTAAGCCGCCTCCAGAAACCGTAACGCGGCTGGAAAGGTTTAAACAAATGCAACCTGTCTGCTTTAATCACTCCGCATTTATCAGGTGGCAAATCTTTGTCTACAGTATTGAGTGAGTGGATCAGGTTCTGTTGCCACATTTCCGCCACTCCGCGGTGTAGGCCTGCCATCACCTGAAAATTATCATTTGTATAATGAGGATTTACAAGTGTTTGATTGTTCCCGGTAAAAATGCGGCTGCTCATCTGCAAGGCAATAAAATTCCGGCCCCTGTTGAACATGTTTTGCCCGGGATCCTGGTAAGCATATTTCATCGGCCGCTTCGGGCCCACCGTTCCATACATGTGACTGAAGAAATTAGCACGTGTCGTATCGCTTACATCCACAAAGTCAGGATAGTCGTCCTGGTCAGGATAAGAGTTGCCGGTATAAATTTCCGTGTAGTATTTGGCGATGAGGTTTTTGTTGATACGTACCTGCACATTTCCACCACCGGTGTAAAACCTATCGCGGTTATCAGCTAACATGCCGAAAAATTTATTGTCAGTAAACACAAGATAATCTTCATACACATTAATTTGGAAATCACCCGTCTTCACTTGCAGGTAAACCAGTTGCTGCGACCTGTTGCGTGGTGTCACCACGTTTCTGCCGATACCCTTGGGGAGCGCCACGAAACTGCTTCCGAGGGTGATGCTGTGCTTATAGTTTTGAAACGCGCCGGAACTATTACCAAAATAAAACGGATTTATTTCATCATAGTGCTGACTAACGGAATTGGAGAAAGCATAGGTGAGGAAGGTAGATGAGATTACATTCAATTGCCATTTGTTGTAGGGTTTATTCCTGTTACCGAGGTTGTTTTTTCCAAAATGTGCATTGATGGAAAAATTTTCACTTGGCTGCAGTCGAGTGTAGGTGATCCAATTGGAAAACCCCAGGCTCAGGCCCCATTCTCCGGTTACAAAAACGTAAGCGGTAAATTTGAAGCGATAGTTATATCTGCTGGTACTTTTATAAAAGTTGTCGGATCCTTCGGGGTCGTATTGTGCGTTGCAATTAACAAACAGGAAGAGGAGCAAGGCAAGTAATTTTAGTTTCAAAGTAGAGATATGAGTTTGTGCGGGGATTTATAAAATTTTTAAGGCACAATTGGAAACAGTCTCAATAAGAGGCTTGATGGCCGATGCAATTGTAATATAAATTCCATCAATGCCCATCTCCAACCGGTACATTGCAAGCATGTTGGTGCCTGCCGCCGGGTGCTGTAATGCCACTCATTAAATTTGTTGGACTTATTGTTTTGATTGAGGAACATCCTTCTGCAT
>JBDTTM010000334.1:0-4808 GCA_039930605.1 Bacteroidota bacterium | reverse complement strand
CGGAGGGTTCTCCTCGCCTTGCCAACTCCGCCGAAGCAGTTTCTCCGGCTGCGAAAGCCGGGCATCCTCTTAGCAAGCCACCAGGTATTCGGCGAAGGAGTAAAATTCTCTTTCGCAACACAGTCATTCAACTTAAACCGGCAAAATCCCTTGCCCGGTATGGTATCCTGCCATGCGTTTTGGTTTTCTTCCAAAATGTAATCAGCAAATCTGCTTTGCCTTTTTTTGTACATTGGCCTTTCAACCACGAATGCTGGTTGTGCATCAGACACAAAAAAGATAAACTTATAATCTTCGCCGCACTTTGCATTATTCTGGCTTTGCCGTTCCAACTTCGAATTGAGAACAAGTAATCACTTAACATATCAAACCATGAAAACACCAACCTCTTTATTTCTCCTTGCATTCATAGTTGCCGGAGCGTATGCTCAACCTTGTAAACAGGTAAGACAGGGAATGACGAAGTGCTGAAATTAGTGGGAGCGCCAACCGACCCAATTGAATTTATTTAATTTATTTTTCTTATATATATTTACAGGAAATTTTTTACAATAAATAGTTATAATTGAATTTAACTCCGAAGAAGTTTAAAGCTCCTTGGGAATATCAAAATAATACCTTAACGATTTCTATGTTTTATTAATAATTAGCCAATGAAAATTAAGTTAATTCTCTTTTGCATAATTTTCTTTTTGATAAATTTTCCCGGTATGTCCGGGCAAGTCCCACAAGGATTCAATTACCAGGCAGTTGCAAGAAATTCCACGGGCCAGGTATTAGCGATCCAATCCATCGCTATTAGATTCACACTCACCAATGGAAATGGCGGAACTATGTTGTATCAGGAAACAAACACTACTACAACTAATCAGTTTGGATTATTTACATTGGTAATTGGTAATGGCAATGTGATGGCAGGCGTCTTTGCATCAATACAATGGGACAGTGTTTCTGCATGGCTTGAGGTTGAAATGGATCCAACAGGAGGAACGAATTATTCATCCATGGGATCATCGCAACTGTTTTCTGTTCCTTATGCGATGTATGCACAAAATGGCAACCCAGGTCCTCCCGGCCCTCAGGGAGTCGCTGGTGCAGATGGAGTAATTGGTCCCGCTGGACCCTCTGCTACAGATACACTGGTTCAGAGAATTGCTGTAAATGGATGGCTCAATGGTTTGCGCATTCATCAGACCTTTACAGATACATTGGATAGTGTTCTTACTATGATTGATTCAGGGAGTGTTGATGTCTACCGGGGATTTTATCCCGTATCATCAACCTTGACAAAGGACAATATTGTTTGGACATTTCATGATGGTGCTAACGTGACAAGCAATATGACGGATCCCCTGTTTGATATGAATGGATATATACATGATGTAAGAATAGATGGACAGGGAACGTTCTTTCTAAACGGGAGTTTTCTAAGCAGGCACAACGGAACAGGTATAAATGTTTTTGTGAATTTCAGGGCTGTTAAATCCATCGCTGATACTTGTATAGTTCTTCGGTATCTTGAGGACACACTCAAAATGGTTGTAATTAAAGGAAACGCTCTCCACTGTGAAAACTATCCAACGATGTTCATGTCATACACTCAACAAAATTATTTTAATTTAAATGTCGATAGCGTAACTTCTACACAGAGCAGTGTTTTGATCTGGAGTGTGTTGGGTAATGGGGCTTATCCGTTTCATACAGGCAATATCACTATCCAGGCGGGGTTATTCAAAACGGATTCTCCTACCGAATATGCCGTTTATATAGATTACTTAGGCCAGGATTTTACTGTCGGAACATTCAATGACCTGATATCATATAATGTGGCTCGAACTAAAGGATCGAAAACAATCTATATCGGGCATTTAGGATTTCAGTATACACTTCAAACGCAAGGGATTTTTACAGGTCAATGTGATTTCAATTTTAATAATGGTGAGCATACAATTGCTTCTGCATTTGTTGACGCAACAATATCTCTTGGAGGATTTAAAACTCTTTTCACAGGATTCATATACGACTGTACTTTTAATGTAGGCGCAACCAGTACAGTTGGATTTTCTAATTTTATGCGTAAGACAACATTTACAATTAATGGACCGGGTTCACGTGCTTATTTTCCGTCACATATGGATATAACTAAAACAGGCGTTTTCATAAATGCAGGAGCAGAAGTCTTTATGAACGGAAGGATGGCTGATACCTCGGGTGTCGTTATTAATACAGGCGGTAAGTTGATTCTAAAAGGAACTATTCAGTCGAATAGCTGGCACAGTTATCCAATTGTGCTTGCAGGCGGCACATTTGAATTATGCTCCGGCGGCAGAATACTACAAGTAGATAATAGTTCAACCTATAATGCTGGTATTAGTGTGACTGAAAACTCAACTTTTATTCATGATGGGGGTACAATTGTGGTGCCCTCGATTGCGGGCGCCCAATCAATATCAGTAGATGCAGGCAAGACATTAACTGTGAGGAATTACAATAATTATTTTACAAACAAAGCGAGAGGCGGTGCCGGTACCTTCGCTGAAACAATTTCTGGAGGAGGTACAGAAATTGTTGATCTTGATGTGGAATAAATAGGGCCAACTTTTAAAAGCAAACAAGTAATCACTTAACATACAAAACCATGAAAACACTAACCTCTTTATTTCTCCTTGCATTCATAGTTGCCGGAGCATTTGCTCAACCCTGCAAGCAAGTCAAACAAGGAATGACGAAAGCCGAAGTGCTCATATTAGTTGGAACGCCAACCGAAATTGACACACTCAGTACTCTCTACAGAACCGGCGAACAGCAAGCCCTTTATACGGTTGTATGGCAATACGGAGATGTTTCCAAAGACGGAAATCAACGTGTACAGTTTACAGGAGACAAAGTGGATGGTGATGTTATCGCAGATGGAAAGAAGTATGATGAGTTGATGCTGGCACTTCGGCGCAGGGGTGCTTCGGGAGCAGAAATCGAGGAGATGGGAAAGAAACTTAACAGGGAGGAATGCAAGTAAATTTTGATGCACCTTGATGAAATTAAGAATTGCCACTAAGTCACTAAGTCACAAAATAATTTAAAGTTTCTTCGTGGCAACATTCACTATCAGAAACAAAAATCTCAACCTTTGGGCAATTTTTCAGCAATCATATTTGATTTAGGTAAAGTAGTTTTTGACCTTTCGTTTGACTGGACATTTCAATATTGGGCTAAAGTTTCAGGAAAACCATTTGATGACATTAGAAGCCGGTTTCGTTTTGATGAGGTCTTCGATAGGTTCGAACGGGGCGAAATTTCTGCAGGAGAATTCAGAAAAGAAGTTTCGCAAAGACTCGACATCATACTTTCTGACGAGGATTTTGATAAAGGCTGGTGCGATTTGTATCTTGACACATACAAAAACATAGACAATTTATTGACCGGTTTGAAACACGATTACAAACTTGTTGCATTAACCAACACGAATATAATTCACGACAAAGTGTGGAAAGTAAAGTATGCTGACACACTGATCCACTTCGAAAAAGTATTTTGTTCTCACGAACTCAAGACGAGAAAGCCAGAGAAGAAAGCGTATCAATTTGTACTTGACTATTTACATGTAAAACCGGGACACGCTATTTTTCTTGATGACAACAGTGAAAATGTAAAGGGTGCGGCTGCCCTTGGCATCGCAACAATCCTGGTAACGTCACAAGCACAGATGAATGAGGGACTGAAAAAAATTGGATTGCTGATTTGAGTTTATTCACTTTGTGAAATTATGGAACCCATCACCAAAACAAGGATAGCATCCATCGACCTGTTAAAAGGCCTGGTGATGGTAATCATGGCGCTCGATCATGTGAGGGATTATTTTCACTTCGCTGCTTTTTATTTTGATCCTTCAGACCCGACACAAAGTACCTGGCCGATTTTCCTCACAAGGTTTATCACCAATTTCTGCGCTCCTGCATTTAGTTTCCTGGCGGGCCTCTCTGCATTCATGGTTGGCAAAAGAAAATCAGGAGTTGAATTATCCGGCTTCTTAATCAAACGAGGACTGTGGCTTGTGTTTATTGAAATAATTATTGTGTCGTTCGCTTGGAAATTTGATGTACAATTCAGATCTATCGGATTGCAAACAATATGGCAATTGGGTATCAGCATGATTGTTTTAGCGGGATTGATACATCTTCCAAAAAGATTTATTTTAATTTTTAGTTGTGCAATTATTTTTGGACATAACCTGCTGGATAACATTCATTATGATGGCAATTTTCTCTGGGCAGTCCTGCATGAACCACAGCGTTTTGAATGGTTGCAGGGCCACTATATCCGAACGGCCTATCCTTTATTGCCATGGATTGCCGTGATGTCATTGGGATATTGTTTCGGTTCGCTTTATGATTCTTCTTTTGATTCAGCTAAAAGGAAAAAAATATTGAATGGATTAGGGGTCGGAAGTCTCATCCTTTTCTTCATTTTAACAGGTATCAATAGATACGGCAACCCTTTACCCTGGATAAACTATGGCGATTTTTCGAAAACGCTTATGTCAATCCTGAACTCAACAAAATATCCACCTTCCCTGCTCTATCTATTAATGACTTTGGGAGGATCATTTTTCTTTCTGGCAAACGCAGAGAAGCTACGAGGCAAATTCGTTGACTTCTTTTGCATATTCGGCAGGGTCCCTTTTTTCTATTACATCATTCATATTTATCTCATTCATTTGATCGCAGGATTTACTGCATATTTTAGCGGGTTTGGATGGCAGGCTTTCGAGATGACAAATTTTATTATAAGAATAACTTCATTGAAGGGCT
>JBDTTM010000333.1:0-4816 GCA_039930605.1 Bacteroidota bacterium | reverse complement strand
CTTGTAACTTGTAACTTGTAACTTGTAACTTGTAACTTGTAACTTGTGACTTGCCTCTCCTAACTCCTGACTTCCTTTGAAAAGAGCTTACTTCAAAATGCACGCTGCGATTTTTCTCTGGGGCTTCACCGGCCTCCTGGGGAAACTCATCCAGCTGAATGAGGGTGTGCTCGTTTGGTACCGAATGCTGATCAGTGCAGTAGCTGTTGCCATCATCCTTCTTTACAAGAAAAAGATACCGAAGCTCACGTTTCGTGAACTGGCGCACATCAGTGGAATCGGAATATTGGTAATGATGCATTGGGTTGCATTTTATGCATCGATTAAACTGGCAAGCATCTCCATTGCCATGGTTTGTCTTTCTTCCATTGCATTATTTGTTTCGTTCATCGAACCCCTCCTCTACAAAGAGAAGTTTGACTACATGGAAATATTTTTCAGTGCATTGGCCGTGATTGGAATTTCAACTATTTACAGATCAGATCCGACTGCATCTGCTGGAATTATTGTCGGTATCCTGAGTGCATTGTTCAGTGCAATTTTCAGTTCGTTGAATAAAGGCATTGCATCTAAGCATGAACCTTTGACCATCAGCCTTGTCGAGCTGTCAAGTGGGTTTATTTTTCTAACGCTGCTTTTTCCGCTCTACATGAAAATACAGCCAACAGATAAGTTCCTACCCGGTACGATGGACTGGATTTATCTCATGATCCTTTCTCTTTTCTGTACGGTGCTAACCTGGATACTTTCACTGGAAGCGCTGCAAAAAGTCTCGGCCTATACCGTTGCGCTTGCGTTGAACCTGGAACCGTTATATGGAATCATCCTCGCTGTCGTTTTTGCCGGAGAGGGAAAAATACTGAACGCAGGATTTTATTATGGAGCAGGCATTATACTTCTTACCATCGTCCTGCACACTATTTACAAGTTCAGGAAAAAAATCAGAAGCCGAATCCTATCCTGACAATGGGGTTATTCCTGTAGTAAGGAGAATTGCGGTCCTGCAAAACTTCAAATAATATCAACAACTGAATGAATCCGCGTTGTCCTAAAGGCTGGTTGTATCCTGCACCTACAAAAAGAGAAGGAACCCATAAGCGGGTATATTTATTCAGGTACTTATCATAACCTTCCAGGTTGAGTTCTTCGTACTCAGCATGCGCAAATATATTCGGTGTAAAAAAATACTTTCCAAAAACACTTCCACCATAAATATTTGTTTCATAACGTGAATGGGAATATGGATCGCGGAAGTTATAATAGATATAGGTAAGCCCTATTCCGGGAACGAATTTATCCGTTACATGGTATCCGATTTGTGGAGACACATTGATAACAGTGGTAGTCCCGAATTGCAATCCAAAATTACCTCCGATATAAATCTTATCCCAGAAACTTTTTTCCTCTGTCAGGGAAGGCGGCGGCGAATCCTGTTGGGGAGGCGCAGGTTGATCCTGGGCAGAACTGTATTTACTTGCCAGGCAGAATAGCACAAATAATAAAAATAAATACTTCGGTAGTTTCATCATTCAGAATTAACGAATGCAAAGGTAGATTGTTTTTCACTTCGTACATTCGTGCAATTTCAAAATAGAAAACCATCAATATGAATGTTGTTATTACAGGTGCGAGCACCGGAATCGGGTATGCGACAGCGCTGAAGCTTTCCGGTGAAGGACATGCTGTAATTGCTCTTGCCCGCAGGAAATCATTACTGGAGAAGCTGCAAATTGAAGCAAGGCAACAAAATCCCGACACGAAACTTCAATTTCTTAGTGGTGACCTTTTATCTGAAGATTTTTTAGACGAAGTCGTAAAAGAAATTGAAAATACATGCGGACAAATTCACATTCTCATCAACAATGCCGGAATGCTTATCAATAAACCGTTTGAACAGCTATCGGCCAAAGACTGGAATGATGTTTATGCAACCAATGTTTTTGCAATTGCCGGAATAACCAGGAAACTAATACCTCATTTTTCGGCAACAGAAAGAAACCACATCCTCAATATCAGCAGCATGGGGGGCTTCCAGGGTAGCGCAAAGTTCAAAGGTCTATCTGCTTACAGTTCCAGTAAAGCTGCACTTGTTGGAATCACGGAATGTCTTGCTGAAGAATTTAAAGACAGTAATATAGCAGTGAATTGTCTTTGCATGGGAAGTGTACAAACGGAAATGTTCGCAGCGGCATTTCCCGGATATTCGGCAGCAACTACTACGGCAGATGCAGCAAATTTTATCGCAGAGTTTGCAGTGAATGGAGCAAAACTTTTCAATGGAAAAATAATTCCGGTCTCCAACTCTACTCCTTAAGGATTCAGCTTTCTAATTTTTTACTGACAATTAAAACCCAAATGCAGGTCAACTCATCTTATCGTGACATCTGGCGCATGGCATACCCTGTCATGATCGGTGCTTTGGCTTTAACCTTCCTCAACGTAATTGATACCATATTCCTGGGAAGAATCGGAGAAACAGAACTGGGTGCTTCTGCTTTGGGTGGAGTATTTTACTTTGTGATGGTTATGATTGGTGTTGCCTTGGGTGTTGGAACGCAAATACAGATTGCCAGGAGAGCAGGCGAAAAAAATCATGGCGCCATTGGAGAAATTTTTGACCACAGCTTTTTTTTATTGCTCGGTTTGAGTTTGCTGCAGTTTATTGTTCTTCATTTTTTCTCCGGTCAGCTATTCGGCATGCTTGTCGATAACCAGGAGGTGAAAATGGCCTGCAGTGAATTTCTAAAGTATCGTTCAATCGGAATATTCTTTGTGATGTTGGCAACAGCCTTCCGTTCCTTTTATGTTGGAATTGCCACTCCAAAGGTCTGGAGCTACTATTCATTTCTCATGGCTTTTGTAAACATCATCCTGGGTTATGGTTTAATTTTTGGTCATTTAGGAATGCCACAAATGGGAATTGCCGGTGCCGGTTTGGCTTCAAGCATTGCAGAAGCTGCAGGATTAATTTTCCTTTTTGCGTATACAAAAATGAAAAATACAATACGGGAATTCCAATTGTTCCGGTTCAAATCTCTAAACATGGAAATTGTCTCTAAAACCATTTCCCTTTCATTACCTCTCGTTGTTCAGAACCTGATTTCCATGGGAGCGTGGTTTGTTTTCTTTGTCTTCATTGAGAAAATGGGTAAACATTCATTGGCAATTTCAAATATTACACGTAGTGTTTACATGATAGACATGACGCCTATGTGGGGATTCAGTGTTGCCGCAAACAGTATGGTAAGTAATTTAATTGGCCAGGGAAGAAAAAATGAAGTGATGCCTCTTGTGATAAGGATCATTAAAATGGCTACGGTAATTTCTTTAGCAATTGTGCTGGTCAACGTACTTTTTCCGATACAATTGCTGCACCTTTTTTCTGCTGATGAGAGCCTTATTCGAGACAGTTACGGAAGTTTGTTGATGGTTAGTCTTGCCATGATAATTTTCCCCATGGCAATTGTTTGTATCAGTGCGGTGAGTGGGACGGGTGCCACGCGCACAGCACTTTATATAGAAATCGTTGCAATTCTGATCTACATGCTTTACCTCGTACTTGTTGTTTTTAAATTGAATCTGAGCCTGGAAATAGCCTGGTTTGCAGAAGCAATTTACTGGCTATTTACAGGCGTAGTCTCCTATCTTTTTCTGCGGAGTTTGCGTTGGACAAAAATCAGCATTTGATGCGGGTTATATACTTCCATTCCATATATTCGCTGCATCGTTCCATCCAGAAAACTATCAGGAGTAATTTTTGAATTATGGGATTGCCAGGAATTATTTTTTACGGAACACCTGAATTTGCTGTGACATCATTGGAACGGTTACTTCAAAATAAGTTTAACATCCTTGCTGTTGTAACATCTCCTGATAAACATGCCGGCCGGGGACAGAAAATTTTAACCAGTGCGGTGAAAGATTGTGCTGTAAAACACGATCTTAAAATTCTTCAGCCGGTAAATATGAAGGATGATTCTTTTATGGCAGAACTGAAACAACTCAGTCCTGAATTACAGATCGTGGTTGCCTTCAGGATGATGCCTGAACAGGTCTGGAAATTTCCAAAGCTTGGAACGTTTAATTTACATGCATCCCTCCTTCCTCAGTATCGCGGAGCAGCACCAATTAATTGGGCTGTTATCAATGGTGAAAAAGAAACAGGTGTCACAACATTTTTTCTGCGACAAGAAATTGATACCGGCAGCGTTATCATGCAGGAAAAAGTTTACATCAATGATTCTGAATCAGTAGGTACTTTGTATGACCGTTTGAAAAATATCGGGGCAGAACTGGTCGTTAAAACAGCCAATGCCATTATCAAGAAAGAGTACACTCAGAAGGAACAGGATAAATTTTTTGCAGGTGAACTTAAACCGGCACCCAAACTCACACGAAAAAATACCAAGATTGATTTCAGCAAGGGTCCGGAGGAAATACGGAACTTCATTCGCGGATTAACCCCTGATCCCGGCGCACATGCAGAGTTAAACCTCCCGGAAAGCTTCCTCAGCCTGATGATAAAAATTCATGAAGTGGAAACTGAATTCAGAGAACATAATAAAGCTTTTGGAACCATTGATACCGATCATAAAAATTACCTGAATGTTTATGTGAAGGGCGGATTGATATCACTGAAAGACATCCATGTTTCCGGCAGAAGCAAAATGAGCATCAGGGATTTTCTGAATGGATTTAAGCTTGAGGGGAATTGGAGGATGGTGTGAAGGAGGAAGAGAAGTTAGAAGTTAAAAGTTAGAAGTTATTAATAAGGACATAAAATAGTATCATATTAAGAAATATTTATTATCTTTGC
>JBDTTM010000332.1:0-4825 GCA_039930605.1 Bacteroidota bacterium | reverse complement strand
TGGATACGTTATTGTCTTGGCTTATTCAAAACATTTGAGCCTGCCAACCTGCTTAAAAAAGAAGTTCGTTCAATGGGATACAAGGATGCCTTTGTGGTGGCTTACTTCAATGGCAAACGTATTCCGTTGTATGATGCTTACACGATGATTAGTAAAGCAAATGCGCCACAGAAAAAAACCTATGCATCGGTTTCAGAAAAAGAATTAAGTCACCTCGCAAAATTTGAAATTGTAAAATCAAATTTCGACAACAGTCCAGATGATGATACCAAAGCATTTTATGGAACCACAGAGAGAGTTCCCGCTGAACTTGTTGAGTATGCAGTACAGGTTGGGGTTTATAAATCATCCCGCACACCATCAGCATTGAATGCATTGATCCCATTAAATACCGAGCAAATGAATTCGGGA
Organism: Bacteroidota bacterium; assembly: GCA_039930605.1. Taxonomy (GTDB): domain Bacteria; phylum Bacteroidota; class Bacteroidia; order AKYH767-A; family 2013-40CM-41-45; genus JAPLDB01. The sequence continues at coordinate 4,414 of JBDTTM010000332.1, read as the reverse complement.
TTGTTTCGGTTCACAACAGGGAGATTCAATAACAGGGCTGTGGCGGATTCAATGAAACGTGTTGCCGTCGGTGCCGGGGTGAAGGATGCTTTTGTCGTTATCTACAAAGGCGGAAAAAAAGCAGGACAGTTGGAAGCACAGAAAATAATTAGCGCGGCTAAAACAGTTGCTAAACCGGCTGAATCAGCATCAACAACAGGAACTGTAAATCCATCTTCACAGGTTACTCCTGCAAACATTCAAGCGACAAAAATCAGCCCCGAAGATGTTATTTTCAAGGTTCAGTTGGGCGCTTTTAAGGAGAATGTTCCTGTGAATACTTTAAACTCGTTTTTATCGATAGCTGACAAAGGAATAAGCCAGGAAACAGACGCACGGGGACTACATATTTTCTATGCCGGACAGTTCAGAAACTACAATGAGTCTGTTTCAGCAAAGGATGAAATCGTTTCAAAAGGTGTAAAAGACGCATTTATTGTTGCTTTTGTGAAGGGCAGGCGCACCACAGCCACAGAGGCACTGAGGCTCTTGAATCTTAAGTAAATTCGCTTTACTTTTGTAATCTTAAAAGTTGCAAGAGAATGTTTCAGAATTCAGACCAGGATTTACAGAATGCACCCGTTATTTTCGAAGAAATCGTTGAGGCGCGGCTGCGCAATCTCGTTTTATACAATGACGATCACAATACTTTTGAATTTGTGATTGAATCTTTGATTGATGTGTGTAAACACGAGGCATTACAAGCCGAACAGTGTACCTATATCGTTCATTACAATGGCAAATGTTCGGTAAAAAATGGTTCATACACAGATCTTAACCCGATGCGGGTGGCACTTTGTGACCGCGGATTATCTGCCGTAATCGAATAACCCATCGTTTTTTCTTTTTACTTTGCAGCAATGTGACGGGGTTTTACTTTTACAGTGCGAGATTCCTCATTACATTGGGAATGACAGATATTAATTTAATTTTGGCGGAAGTAGAAATTGTGAAATGAAGGTAAATTTTTCCTTCCGCGATCTTCAGAATATTCGATCCCTGTAATTCCGAATGAAGAGATACGATCCCGATAGTAATCGGGAGAGAAATGCTTTAAATTGAAACCGACTTCTAACCTAAGATTATTAATGGTATGCTTTTTCCATTCTCTACTCAAAAAACTATGAAAACTAAATTCCTCAAGGCATTTGCAATGGTATTATTGGTCAGCGCCTGCGCCAAAGTACCCATCACCAAACGTAACCAGATGAACCTGCTTCCCGAAAGTGAAATGATTTCCATGTCACTTACCAGCTACAGTGACTTCCTGAAGCAGAATCCGCCCGTAAATGGTGGAGCTGATGCCATCATGGTTAAAAGTGTCGGATCAAAAATTCAAAGTTCCGTTATACAATACATGAATAAGAACGGTTTCGGAGACCGGATCAAAGGATATAAATGGGAATACAACCTGGTAAACAATCCTGAAGTGAATGCATGGTGTATGCCGGGAGGAAAAGTGGTCGTGTATTCAGGCCTACTACCGGTTACACAAAATGAACAGTCACTGGCCATTGTAATGGGCCATGAAATTGCACACGCTGTGGCGCGACATGGCAACGAAAGAATGAGCCAGTCGTTGCTTGCCTCTGCAGGAGGAATGGCATTAGACCTTTACATGACGCAAAAGCCTGAGGCCACCAGGAATCTCTTCATGGGTTTGTATGGAATTGGAGCTACCGGTGGCATACTTGCCTACTCGCGCATGCAGGAATCGGAAGCAGACAAACTGGGGCTTGTATTTGCGGCGATGTCAGGATACGATCCGCATGTTGCGATTGCCTTCTGGCAGCGCATGGCACAATCAAGTAAATCAGGTGCATCCAGTGGAATAGATTATTACATCAAGAAGTACACGAGCACGCATCCGCCTGATGATGTCCGCATAAAGGACCTGCAGGCATATATGCCTGAGGCGATGAAATATTATCATCCGAAGTAAGTGGATGTATAAAATAAAAAAACCGCATTAGTAGTGCGGTTTTTTCTATTTATCAGTGACCCCGGAGGGATTCAAACCCCCAACCTTCTGATCCGTAGTCAGATACTCTATTCAGTTAAGCTACGGGGCCATCCTAAAAAATTAGGGCTGCAAAGCTACGTGATTTTTTCCAAAATTGAAGAAGAACAAATTAAAAAAATCACGAATACTTTCTATTTTACTGGATGACTGACCTATTCATTCATTTTATAATGTTAAAAAGAATGCTTTGACATGTATACAATCCCATAAAATTAATTTCATAAATACTCATTTACGCCTGACTTTTGAACTTTAACAAATGCAGGCGTCATGAAGAGAGTAAGTCAGTTTCTGAAATTTTACGGTTATCCAGTTTTGTTTTTCCTGGTATTTTTTTCGAATGAAGCTTTAAAAGCACAGGTTGTAATAGATACATTTAGTATGCCCGCGGGGTATGGTGCTTATGCTCAAATGAAGAATGCAATGGAAATTGATCCAGCTAACAATATATGGATTGGGTTCAAGTTGATCGGCGCTGGAAAATTCGATGGTGCCAACTGGATCGTGTATGATACTTTGGATGGTTTACCTGCGAACAATGTGCTGTCATTGGCATTTCAAGGACCTGACACTTGGATGGGCACCACGAAAGGACTTGCAAAATTTGATGGCACTTCTTTCACAGTTTTCGATACATCTAATTCCTCCTTAACTGATAATAATATACAATCACTCTTTGTGAATGGAAACGATTTATGGATTGGTACTCATGACGGATTATTCCTTTTTGATGGCACTACATGGACACATTATAATACATTGAATTCACTGCTTCCCGGGGATACTGTAAATTGCTTCGAACGCACAGGAAATGATACGATATGGATTGGAACCACTAACGGGATAGCAGGTTTTCAAAATGGTAGCTGGAAAGTATATTCAAATTTTTTTCCAGGTTATACCCGGCCAAACATTCTTTGTATTAAGAAAGATGCGGCAGAAAAATTATTGCTTGAAGGTCATAACCAAAAAATATTTGTATTGGAGGGAGATTCAATTTATTCAGGTCAGTTTTTCTTTCCGCTTTTTTGTTCGGGAGAAATTCCCGGAGGATCACTCGTGGGCCTTAATACTTTTGGGAATGTTTGCATTCTGAATCAAAATTCAATCGGGGAAATTAACATTGCCCAGTCCCAATCATGGCATTGTGAAAGTGGTTTTTACAATACAATGTTTAGTAATGGGCATCGGCAGGCTTTTGCAGTGTTGGATCAAAATGGTCGTATCTGGTATGCCGGGAATTCCCAGAAATTAATTGCAATTGATTATCACAATATGCTGGTCCAGGAATTACCAACAGACGATTGCAATGAATTCCTCGATGCGAATAATGTGAGCGCGCGCATCCATCCCGGCGGAACTTTATTTTGGGACCTCATCAATAATCCTCAATATGAAGTCCCTAAAGGTACCGGCCAACATACATTGTTCGCAGATGAATTATGGATCGGAGGATTGGATCCTGGCAATAATCTGCATATGGCAGCCCAGATGTATCGCCAGAGTGGCAGTGATTTTTGGCCGGGGCCGCTCGACACGACAAATGCAACTGTAGATTCAGCTACTGTTGAGGACTACACCCGTCTCTGGAAAATTAACCGGTATACGATTACTGAATTTAAAAATGAATTTGCGTTAGGAAATGTAACGAACCTCACATACCCGGTACCTGATATAATTCTCAACTGGCCTGCATCGGGAACAGGTAATTATTCAAGAGACCTTGCCCCGTATGTAGATGTAAATAATGATGGAGTTTACAATCCTTACGATGGTGATTTTCCGGACATGAAAGGTGACCAAATGATCTGGCTTGTTTTCAATGACAATTATTTTCCCCACCATGAAACCAGTGGTGTCTCACTTGGAATTGAAGTGCAGCTTTCTGCTTATGCTTATCGGTGCAACGTTGCTCCGGATACTGAGCAGGTTGTAAACTATTCTACTTTTTTTCACTACAGAATAATTAACAGGAGTAACACCGATTACACGCAGCTTTACATGGGGAGATATACCGATGTGGATCTGGGCAATTACCTGGATGATTACGTGGGATGTGATAGTTCACTGGATATTGCATATGTGTACAATGGAGATAATCTTGACGAAGGTTCTGCCGGGTATGGCCTGAACCCACCAATTCAGAATGTACTGTATCTCAATCAGCCACTCACCAACTTCATGTATTTTAATAATAATAGTAGTCCGGTAAATGGCAATCCGCAAGGTGCTGATGATTTCTATGGTTACCTTCAGTCCAGGTGGCGCAATGACGTTCATCTAACCTATGGAGGAAACGGCAACCAGGGAACAGATTCAGTTAATTATATGTACTCTTCAAATCCTTACGAT
>JBDTTM010000331.1:0-4829 GCA_039930605.1 Bacteroidota bacterium | reverse complement strand
GCCACCAGGCGCGTATTATTCCTGCACTTAAATTTTTTCTCGATGACTCACTTGACTATGTAGAGAAGATTGAGAAACTCCTCAAGGACTCCCAATCACCAAATGAAAACTAAACTGAGCTGGTGGATGATTTGATAATTCGATAATTCGATAATTTGAAGATGTGAAAATTTGAATATTGAAATCAGGTATCATTTTCTACTCCCGTATTTCTCAAATCATCTCATCGTCTCATCCTCAAATCACTTTATCTTCAAATCAGCTAATCTTCAAATTGGATTTATGCAATACGATCCCATAAAACGCTCACTCGGTAACGTTTTTAACCGCTCTGCAGGGTTACGGAAATTGTTTTACAACCTGCTTGATTTGCTGTTGCTGCGGGCGTGGCACGTTCACAAAGAGTTAGGAGCAGAGAACCAAGAGTCAGGACAAAACCAAAACCTTCAGGTACTCGATGCCGGGTCGGGTTATGGACAATATTCTTATTGGATGTGGAAACGGTTTAAAGGCTGTAACATCCTTGCAGTTGATGTGAAAGACGAACAAGTTGCCGACTGCAATAATTTTTTTCAAAGCATCGGTGCATCAAACGTAAAATTTGAAATCGCAGACCTCACGAAATTTCAAAAACCCGATTCATATAATCTCGTTTTGTCTGTGGATGTGATGGAACATATTCTTGAAGATGAACTGGTGTTCAGGAATTTCAATGCGTCTATGAAAAAAGGCGGCATGCTCCTCATCTCAACACCCAGCGACCAGGGTGGTAGTGATGTGCATGGCGATGATCAAGCTTCATTCATCGAAGAACATGTGCGGGATGGTTATAACATTAAAGACATCGAAGATAAACTACACAGGGCCGGATTTTCAAAAGTAGATGCACGTTATTCTTATGGTGCGCCCGGAAAAATTGCCTGGCGGTTGTCGATGAAATACCCGATTCAAATGCTCGGAGTCTCCAAACTCTTTTTCATCATCCTTCCTTTTTACTATGTGATTGCATATCCTATTTCTTTCGTGCTGAATTACTTTGACACGAACATGAAACATCCTACAGGAACGGGGTTGATAGTGAAGGCGTGGAAGTAGTACGGAACAGCCGGGAAGAAAGTCAAAAGTCACAAATCACAAGGAACAGCCGGGGAGGAGGAAGGAAAGAGGAAGTATGTAGTCAGTAGGAAGCAGGCTCCCCCAAAGGTGTAGTCATTGCGAGGTACGAAGCAATCTCCCTAAATAAATTGTGAGTAATTTGGAGCGCATATCCCCGTTCACTATCACATCCCGTCCCGCTGTTCCATCGGGGCTGGTTTAGCATGCGCCCAAATCCTAAACGAAAACTGTTAGGTTAGTGCTGCACAATAAATTTTGTTCTTTCATTTCCGGCCTGTAGTGTGTAGATACCAGGAGGTAGATTTGAAACATTTATTTCAGCTTGCTGATTTTGTGATTCGATGGCCATCACAATTTCGCCCAACACATTATAAATATTGATCGGAGTCATTGCCAACTGCCTATTGCCTATTGCCAACTTATTACTGGCCGGATTTGGATATACACTCAGCGTACCATTCGATCCCACTTCACTAATTCCAGATGAATTGCCTGGACTTATTTTCCCAAGAAAAAACGCATAGTTGCCACCAACATTTGTAGTGAGTGTATCAAAAGTTGTAGTTCCCACAGATGAACCGGAGAAATAACATTCATCCTGGCCGGTTACACTCAGCGAATACGTACTCACGAAACCGGTTGCACTGCCCGTTACCTGCCAGCGCGCAACTCCATTGTTATCGAAACTGATGATTGAATTGCCGTAAGTTGTAATCATTCCGGAATTGGTAATTACACCGTTTCCCCAATCGACCGTTCCGCGAAGCATGCCGGTGATGTAAACATTTCCTGCGGCATCAACATCCAGGAAATTATTTTTTCCGCGTTGAAAATCACCAGTAATGACAGCCTGTTGTGGCACTTCAATACCCCAAAAGAAATTTCCTGCGCTATCAACTTTCGTCAGAAAAATATCATATACCCATTGCGGACCATGAAGGACTACATTCCCGAAAGCAGTGCTGTCTGACAGGTTTCCGCTTACATAAGCATCTCCATTATCTGTTGCTGCAACAAGTGGAAACTGAAATGTAACATCATGTATCATTTGTATCCATGATGTATTTCCTGCAGCATTGATGCGGGCTACAAACATCATATACGGTTCAGGAACGTTTACTGAAAATCCATTTATCGTCATTGTCTGAAAACCGGAAGAACCCGCAAGAAACATATTGCCATTCGGATCAAAACTAAAATTGCCGAGCGTTCTTGTGCCGACGAGGTGATGAGATAGCAGGTCATTTCCATTCGCATCCAGTTTCCTGATTGAAGTGCTGTCGAAAAACACACAGCTATACCAGCAGTTATTTTGCGGATCAATAGTAAGTGCCGGAATACTGAAGGCATCTGTATTTCCCAATGTCATATTTCTTTTCCAGCGGAGGTTTCCAGATGCATCAAATGAAAGCAAAAACAGGTTGGTGTTAAAACCGGTACCTGTGTTCAACAAAGAATCGCTGCCATCCAGGTTAAGTGTTTCCATGTAACTGCCGCTCACGTATGAATTGCCGGAAGCATCTGCAGTGATGGCCTCGACCGCAACTTTTGTCCCGATCGGGAATGACCAGGTTAATAACCCGTTTGAATCATAGCAGTCAATGCTGGACGATCCAAAATCCTGGACGCCGTAATTCAATGCAAAGTCGACCATCCTGGCCGCATAAATATTTCCCGCTGCGGCAAAAGTTGGTTGTTGCGGCAGGTCCGGATTCAGGTTGTAATTAATAGGAGTTGAACTTAACCATTGAAGCTGTTGAGCCGAAGTGAGTTGTGAAATGAAAAGGATTGCGATGAGGAACGAGGAGTAGTGTTTTTTCATAGAAAAAGATTTTCTGGGAAACAAATTTCAGAAAATAAAGTTATCCGGAAAAGTTAAAATTGTCTTCTTTTCTTTGCAGCCGATTATTATGCAAGCAATGCTCGGCACTTTTCTTCCCGATTTTAAAATTCATGGACTTACGCCTGACGGCAGGGCATTTGGAATTTACCAGGATATCAAAGTTTTTGTCGAAAAAGGGGTTCCGGGAGATATTGCCGATGTGCAGATGGTCAGATCATTTCCCAGGGATAAAACGCTGGCAACAGGAAAAATTATTTCTCTAAAAAAAAGCTCGCCACTCAGAATAGACTCATTTTGCAAACACTTTAATTATTGCGGAGGATGTCAATGGCAAAATATAAATTACGTCGATCAGTTAAAATTCAAACAACAACAGGTCGAGCAATTGTTTTTAAAAACAGGTGAAACGAATTTTGAAATGATGCCTGTTCTGCCTTCGCCTCAGCAAAAATATTTCCGGAATCGCATTACGTTTACTTTTTCTAACCGCAGGTGGATGTCGCCTGATGAACTGAAAGATGAAAATACCGACAGACATCCTGCCGGAGGTTTTGTTCTTAAAGGTAACAACGACAGGATCATGAACATTGAAGAATGTTTTCTCACTGATGATTATTCTGTAACGGTCATGAAAGCATTGCGGGAGTTTGCCATTCAAAATGAATATCCATTTTACGATGTCAGGCATGAGAAAGGTTTTTTGCGCACACTCACAATACGTTTCGGTGATGGAGTCGAGGCCATGGCCATTGTGGGTTTTGCGGTTGATGAAAAAGAAAAGATTGATACGGTGATGAATTATCTGCGGGTAAATTTTCCCCGGCTGTCTTCGCTCTTTTATACAATCCGTCCAGGGAAAGACGGCATGCGCAATGAAGCACTACATATTCATTTTGCCGGAAAAAAATCCATTGAATACAAAATGGAAAATCTGAATTTCAGGACAGGACCAACTTCATTTTACCAGACGAACACACTCCAGGCAGTGGAACTTTATAAAACGGCGCGGTCTTTTGCAGCACTCACAGGAGAAGAAAATATTTATGATCTTTATACCGGGACAGGTACGATTGCCATGTTCGTTGCGCATCTTGCAAAAAAGGTGGTGGGAATAGATTCTGCAGCAGAAGCAATTGAAGATGCGAAAGTGAACGCAGCGATCAATAAAATTTACAACACCACTTTTGTTTCGGGAGATTTGAAGGATACTTTGACGCAAGACTTTATTATGCAGCATGGTAAACCGGATGTCATCATCACAGATCCGCCACGTGGCGGGATGCACAGGGATGGAATAAAAAGGTTGCTGGAATCAGGTGCTGAGCGAATCGTGTATATCAGTTGCAATCCTGTTACGCAGGTGCGCGACATCAGGAATCTTTCTTTACAATACAAACTTGTCAAATGTCAACCCGTGGACATGTTCCCGCAGACGAGTCATGTTGAGAATGTAGTGTTGTTGGAAAGGCGGTTAACCAATTGACAAACCCCTAACCCCTCTCGCAGGCGCACATGCTAAGGTGCAGAGGGGGATAGATTCCGTAGTCATATTATAAATCCGAAAAACGTTTGATGCAAACGCTTTCAATCAGGGAACAGCAGCCACACACCCCTAACCCCTCTCGCCTCCGCACAGGCTAAGGTGCAGAGGGGGATAGATTCCGTAGTCATAATATAATTTCGAAAAACGTTTATGCAGACGCTTTCAATCAGGGAACAGCAGCCACACACCCCTAACCCCTCTCGCCACCGTACATGCTAAGGTGTAGAGGGGGATAGATTCAGTAGTCATATTATAAATTCGAAAAACGTTTGATGCAAACGCTTTCAATCAGGGAACAGCAGCCACACACCCCTAACCCCTCTCGCC
>JBDTTM010000330.1:0-4855 GCA_039930605.1 Bacteroidota bacterium | reverse complement strand
ACCATTCAAATCACCAAAGGGCTGAATGAAAATGATACTATTATTACAACCGGGGTAATCTCTCTTCGTCCGGGTGCTGTTGTTAAACTGACTTCTGTAAAATGAACCTGTCCTCCGTCAGTATCAACCGACCTGTGCTAGCGATTGTAATGTCGCTGATCATTATTTTATTTGGAGGCATCGGTTACACATTTCTTGGTGTCCGGGAATTTCCTTCTATTGATCCGCCGGTTATTACTGTTCGAACGAACTACACTGGAGCGAGTGCTGATGTAGTAGAATCTCAAATAACCGAGCCCCTTGAAAAGGCAATAAATGGAATTGCCGGCGTACGCACGATTTCTTCTGCCAGCAACCTTGGTTCAAGTTCCATAACAGTAGAATTTAATCTCGATGCTGACCTGGAAGCCGCTGCCAATGACGTGCGCGATAAAGTTTCACAGGCTGTGCGACAGCTTCCCCAGGACATTGATGGATTGCCCATTGTAACCAAGAGCGATGCCAATTCAGACGCAATCATTTCTCTCACACTTCAGAGTGAAACCAGGAATCAGCTCGAGCTGAGTGATTATGCCGAGAATGTAATTGCTGAACGGTTACAAACGATTCCCGGCGTAAGCACAATACAGATTTGGGGACAGAAGAAATATGCGATGCGGTTGTGGCTTGATCCGGCGAAACTGGCCGCATTCCGGTTAACACCGCTCGATGTTAAGAATGCGCTCGATCGTGAAAGTGTGGAATTGCCCGCAGGAAAAATTGAAGGGAACACAACTGAGCTGATCGTAAAAACTGCGGGGCGTCTGCTTACCGAAGACGATTTTAATAACCTCATCCTTACCAATTCCGGTGATAAAACTGTTCACCTCCGCGATATCGGGTACGCTGTGATTGGACCGGAAGTGGAAGAAACAAACCTGAAAAACAATGGCGTGCCGATGATTGGTTGTGGTGTTGTTCCACAGCCGGGAGCAAACTACATCGATATCGCTGATGAATTTCATAAACGGGTTGACCAGATAGAGAAAGAACTTCCCAAAGATATGAAGTTGGGAATGGCGCTTGATAATACCATTTTTGTAAAGCGATCTATCAGCGAAGTTAAAGAGACATTACTGATTGCAATTATTCTTGTTATCCTGATCATCTATCTTTTCTTCCGCGACTGGCTCATTGCGCTTCGTCCACTCATTGATATTCCTGTTTCACTCATTGGTGCTTTTTTTATCATGTACCTCATGGGATTTTCAATCAATGTACTTACGCTGCTGGCGATAGTGCTTGCTACAGGATTGGTCGTTGACGATGGAATTGTAGTCACGGAAAATATTTTTAAGAAAATTGAGAAAGGAATGAATCCTATGGAGGCCGCACATGAAGGAACAAAGGAAATTTTCTTCGTAGTTGTTTCGACATCCATGACACTGGCTGCTGTTTTTATGCCGGTCATCTTCCTGCAAGGGTTTGTAGGCCGGCTATTCCGTGAATTCGGAGTTGTCCTTGCCGGTGCAGTGCTGATCTCCGCATTTGTTTCACTTACCCTCACACCAATGCTGAATGCGCGCTTGCTGAGAAGTGACAGGAAACACAGCCGCTTTTATGAAATGACGGAACCATTTTTTGAACGCATGATGAGCGGTTACAGCAAATCACTTTCAAATTTCATGAAGCAAAGATGGCTGGGCTGGGGAATATTGGCATTATCTATATTTTTAATTTTTGGAATAGGATCATTGTTGAAAAGTGAACTCTCGCCACTTGAAGACCGCAGTTGGTTCCGCATCATAACTACAACTCCTGAGGGCACTTCCTATGAGGCAATGGATAGCTACATCGATAAGATGGCTGCAATGATCAAAGATTCAGTGCCTGAAAGCAGGATTGTACTCACAGTTACTGCACCAAATTTTTCCGGCTCAGGATCTGTAAATACCGGTATGGGACGCATCATGCTTTCTGATCCTGATCAGCGCAAAAGAACACAGCAGCAGATTGTTGATAATGTTTCTGCGGGACTCAGGCAATTTCCTGAAGCGCGTACTTTCGCAATCCAGGAACAATCCATTTCTGCAGGCGGTGGTCCGCGTGGAACATTGCCGGTTCAATTTGTTATCCAGGCTCCAAACTTTGATAAATTGAAAGATGTGTTGCCGAAATTTATGCAGGAAGTTAACAAGGATTCTATTTTCCTCGGATCGGATGTGAACCTGAAATTCAATCGCCCCGAATTGCAGGTCACCATTGACCGTGATAGGGCACGCGCACTGAATGTAAGTGTGATGGATGTCGCCCAGACGTTGCAGTTATCTCTCAGTGGACAACGTTTCGGATATTTCCCGATGAATGGAAAACAATACCAGGTGATTGGTCAGTTTGACCGCTCCAACAGGGACGAAACGCTTGACTTGAAATCTATTTATGTGCGAAATTCTTCCGGCGAGCTCGTTCAACTTGACAACGTTGTGAAAGTGGAAGAGGTAAGCAGTCCACCTCAATTATATCATTACAACCGTTACATGAGTGCTACTGTATCGGCAGGTCTTGCACCGGGCAGAACAATTGGTGATGGTATTTCGGAGATGGAAAAGATTTCCAAAAAACTACTGGATGATTCCTTTTCGACAGCACTCACCGGATCTTCCAGAGATTTTGCAGAGAGTTCTTCGAACATCATGTTTGCATTTATCCTGGCATTGGTGTTGATCTACCTGATCCTGGCTGCCCAGTTTGAAAGTTTCATCGATCCGATCACAATCATGCTCACCGTGCCGCTGGCATTGTCAGGGGCCTTATTCTCGTTGTGGTATTTCAACCAGACTCTCAATATTTTTTCCCAGATTGGTATGATCATGTTGATAGGGCTTGTAACAAAGAATGGAATCATGATGGTTGAATTTGCAAATCAACTCAAGGAACAGGGAAAAAGTAAAATGGATGCAATACTTGAAGCTGCCGTGCTCCGTCTGCGACCGATATTGATGACCAGTATCGCAACAATGCTTGGTGCATTGCCGATAGCATTGGCGCTTGGCGCGGGATCGCACAGCCGCGTATCCATGGGGATAGTCGTAATCGGTGGTTTGTTGTTTTCACTCGTGCTCACTTTGTTTGTGATTCCTGCTGTCTATTCTTATTTATCGAGAGAAAAGAAAAAGCATGTTGCGTAAATCTCTTTTCATCCTGTTGTTTATTCCGCTCATGACACATGCGCAGGAAAATCTTTCCCTGCAGGATGCGATCGCTGCAACATTAAAAAATAATTATTCAATTTTGATTGCAGGAAATGATGCAGCCATTGCAAAGAATGACAATGCACCGGGCAATGCCGGCATGTTACCTTCGTTGGATGCTGTTGCGGGAATCAATCAGACAGAGAGCAACCTGAAGCAAAACTACACAGACGGAAGAGTCATTGACAGGACCAACGTAACTAATACATCAACAAGTGCAGGTGTGGATCTGAACTGGACTTTGTTTGATGGATTTAAAATGTTTGTCACAAAAAGTAAGCTTGCTGAGATTGACGCGCGTGGCATGATTGCATACAAATTAGAGATTGAAAATACAGTTCAACAGGTGATTGCTGCTTATTTTAATGTCACACAAATACAGAAGCTGATTGAAGCTACAAAGCTGATTATTGGCATTGACAGTGAGCGTGTGGTGCTTGCAGAAATACGGTTGGGTGTTGGATCCGGGTCAAGGCTTGATTTGTTGCAGGGAAAAGTGGATCTGAACGAGCAGCTTTCCATCCTGATGAAGCAGCGGGCTACGTTGGAGGAAAGCAAAGACAACTTGAATTACCTGCTATCGCGAAAGCCGGGAACTGATTTTTCGGTAAGCGATTCAATCATGATCACCTATCAGCCGTCTGCAGAAGCACTGCGCAACTCAGTCCAGCAGAATAATTTTTCCATTCTTGCCGGTCAGCGTGATCAGCGGATATCAGTGTTGGGAATGAAAGAAATAAAAACTTTGCATTCGCCTGTTATTGGTTTTTCCGGTGGTTACAACTACTCAAAAACTAAAAGTGAAGCCGGATTTTTGTTGCTGAATCAAAGTGCCGGATATAATTACGGCCTGTCATTGAGGTGGAATTTATTTGACGGGTTCAATATATACCGGCAGGTAAAAAATGCAAAGCTGGATGTTGAAAGTTCCGGTTTTCGCCTGAAGGATTTGAAATTGCAAGTTTCAACGCAACTTGAAAAAGCGCTTCGGGATTTTGATAACAACATCAGCATGCTCACCCTGGAACAAGAGAATATTTTGCTTGCAAAGGAAAATATGGATGTTGCATTCGAACGTTTTCGAAGTGGCTTATCCAATTCCATCGAGTTAAAAAATGCGCAATCCAGTTTTCAGAATGCAGAATCGCGATTGGTACAGGCGCAATATGCCGCTAAAATGTCTGAAACGGAGTTGATGCGGCTGAATGGGGAATTGGTGAAGTAATTTTATTCTCCTTCGCCGAATACTTCGTAGCATGCTACGGGGATGCCCGGCCTTCGCAGCCGGAGAAACTGCTTCGGCGGAGTTGGCAAGGCGAGGAGAACCCTTCGTAGCTTCGGCGAAGGAGGGTAGGGGCTTTCAGCCGTCGTAGCTAATGCTACTATGGCGAAGAAGGCTCGGAGAATTTCACTAGATATCTCGCAGCTTGCTGCGGGGACATTCATTTTCAATATTAATTTTCATTTTCAAGCTCCGAATTACCTATTCCACTTTATCGGAAAGCGCTCTCTTAGTAGAAAGAAACTTTGAAGGTGATTTAAGCTCCATCGGAGCGGCCTGTTTTGTATTTATTTTGAAATCGTCTTTGAGCTCCGTAGGAGCGCCCTGTCTATAGGAAATAATT
>JBDTTM010000329.1:0-4857 GCA_039930605.1 Bacteroidota bacterium | reverse complement strand
GCGTTAATCCTGAGCCAGGATCAAACTCTCCATAGTAAAGTTGATTTTTGACTTCAATCCCGTTCATCGTGAGATAAACGAAAAATCTGTCCTTGCTCTGTTGGATTACGTTACTCTAAATTTATCAATGAAATTGACTGTGATTTAGGGCTTGTTATTTCCTATCTAACTCTTCAAAGAACTTTCCAACTTTATTTCGATTCCGATTCGCACCGGCATTCGTTTTATTTTTGGGGATGCAAAAGTAGCAACTGTTTTGTTACCTGCAACACTTTTTTAAAATTATTTTTCATTTTTTTTCTTCTAAAGATAAAATTCACTCATCAGCCTCAAACTGACCTATTTATCTCCGAAAAACCAAGAATGAAAGAACTTTCTTAAAAATGGGACGCAAATGTAGATCAGATGAGCGTCGCAACCAAGTTTTTGAAGTAATAGTTATTAACAATTCGCGAAAGTACCTTCGATTTGATTTAAAAATAAAGATCAGAACCGGCGCAAAGCGGCATTGCAATTGAAATGTGAACGGACTCTTTCGTGATTTCAATTTTTTATATCCTGAATGTATTTTTCCTTTTGACAAATCATTCTATCAACCACTACGAAGCAATTTTTCCCGGTTAAAAATATGAAAGCTTTAATTCCTCCGGAGATAAATCAACTTCAAATGCTGAGATGCAACGTGTTTAATAAAATAGTGAAGTCGCTTCACAAATGATTTGGTTGCGTTCACATCAGTCTTATCCGCATTAACGGAATACTGATCTTTTCATGGGAATGAATTGCCAAACTTTCGGAATGCAATTCAAAACCAACCACCATGAACTAGCGTAGGTCTCTTGATTACCTTACCAAAACAACCTTCTTATCCTCAACTTGTTTTGAAGTAGTGATTTTCAACTGATAAACTCCTTCAGGAAATACCGATAGGTTTATTTCCCTGTTACTAATTGAACTCAGTTTGAACTCTTCCAGCAAAATCAGTTCTCCGAAAAAGTTAAAAACTTCAATCTTTTCGATTGGTGTCCTTTCGAATGATGAAATCTTGAATGAGCCGGAGGTCGGATTTGGGAAAACATTAAAATCGTCAGTGTGGATTTCAAAATTCATAACATTCAAAAAAAAGATTGAATCAATATATACATAACCCTGAAAAGTATCGCAACCAAAACTATTACATGCAATCAGTGTAACTAAGTACCAACCTGAGTCAGAGAAAATATGAGCGGGATTTTCATCAGTTGAACCAGCCGTTGAATCACCGAACTCCCAATAATATGTATCTGCACAAAACGACGCATTCAGAAAAGAATAATAGTTGAAGTTAACACTATCAAGATAAAAATTTGATGCAGGTAGAGGATTTACGAATACCGTTACTGAGTCGTAAGAAGTTCCACACCCGGGAACAACAGCGGTCACGACATAAGTTGTTGTCACGGAGGGATTCGCTTTCGTAAAGAAATAGGTAGGTGTCAGAAGACTGTCAATAGGCATCCATTGGTAACTTGCTGAAGCATTATAGGTGGTTAAGAGTTGAGTAAACCCTCCGCACAATATGGCATCATCATTTCCGGCATCCACCTGAAAAGGAATTATATTTACAAAAACAGAATCAGTGAAGCCATATGCGGTATCTCTGACTACATACCATCTGCTTACTGTTGTGCTAACTGTAGGTCTTGCAATGTGTGAATCATTGAGGTTTGTTGAAGGGCTCCAGGTAAAACTTCCAGAATCAGGCAAATTACATAATGAAAGTACAATTGAGTCCCTACAAAAAATATTTACAGAATCTTCTGACAGACAAATTTCATTTGCACCTATAGAGGGTGGGGCTTGCCGAAGAATACTATCAATGTCGTAAGGAAACAATGAATTGGTCAATCCTTTTCCGATTAATTGAGGATTGGTGGAATGTAAATCAGTTGAGCTTAGATATAACGGATTAGAATGATATGGGTGAGAATCAAAAAAACAGTATCCGGATTGATAATTATTATTTCTTATTGATACATCGACGTATATATGTCCAAAATATTCACGTGGCATGTTATTATTTTCAATCACATTATATAATCCATAATTCTCAAAGTGGTCTCCGGAATCCAATGAAAAATTATTAAACCCGAAATAAATGTGGGTAGCGAAATAGTCTGTTCCGGCAATACTATCAAAAAAATTATTTGTAACGGATGTGTAATTACCTGTAATACCGCAGATGCCAAAAAAATGATTGCCATTAACGGTACAATTATCACCAGTAAACCCAGCTTGAATATAAAACTTATTATTGATTGCCTTAACATAATTTCCGTCTGCTCTAAACCATATTGGAGCCTGCCCTGTATCAACTATATTGTTTTTGAAAAGAGAGAAGTTAGAATTAATGCACTCCACCGTACCACTAAAATAATTGTCTTCAACGTCACTGTATCCCCAAAAATAAGCATGCCCATGGATGGTATAAATGTGATTGCGATAACAACGGGAGCTATCAGAATCCATTGAAAGGTTGCCAAAAACTTCACAATCTTCAATTACAGAAGATGCCATTCCATTCAAATATGCATTTTTTTCCAGGTGGGAATTTCTAACTGCAATTGTTGCGCCTGATCCATTAATTGAATTCCCAATTCCCCTAACCTGACAACAATTGATCTCTACATTTGATGATAAGATGATGACATTTGAATTGCTATTTGTTAAGGTCAATTGGTTTAATATAAAGAATCCTCTTGATAATTCAAGTGTTTCATATCCCCAAATGATGGAATTGGTTATTGTGACAGTTGACGAATCCAAAAGCTCAGATTGAAAAGTGATTGTGTTTGCAGCTGTGGAACTAACGACAAAAATTTCAGGTATGTTTTCATCATACAGTCCACTCCTGATGTTAAACACTACCGGCCCTGAAACGCCCAAACTGTTAAGCGAATTCACAGCATCCTTAATAGTAACAAAATCTGGGCTTACCCCTCCAACCGTATATATTCCTGATAACTGCCCAGTAGAAAAAAAAGGAAATAGAATAATAAAAAATATAAAAGCGAATTGTTTTTTCATTTGAAAGATTCAAATGTAACGAGAATTGTGATACGAATCACCTAAAAAATCCTGCTGGTATTAGCCCATTTTAAAATTAACACATATTTTGATTCCACCCGTCTGTCGCTCTCTCCCTAAAAGGCAAGAATGCGTAGGCGCCCTTTATTGTCAGAGTGCGCGAGGGAAGGTTAAAATTCAAAATAAGTCACTAGCAACTTGCTCATCATTCATGTGAAAATAACATGGAGGCATGTGCTAAAACGGAGAATCTATTTCTTTCATCCTACTGATACCTGATTGCTTTTTCAGGCAAGAAGTGTCTGCTCAGCGGCTTTAAGTATTGCAAATGCATTTTCACGGGAAGTAGATTCAGCATACGTGCGCAAAACCGGTTCAGTACCGGAAGCACGGATCAATAACCACTCGGTATTCATGTCATCAAAAAAGTATTTATATCCGTCGAGGTCTTCAATCCGTTTCACCTTGTATTTTCCAAAAGAGCTGTATGCATTGGCAGCGGTGTTCTTCACGATTTTATCCATCACTTCCTGCTTGAGATGAAGGTCGTTTCGTTCAAAAGAAAACGCTCCTACAATATCATACACTTCCTTAATCAGATCCGGCAACTTCTTTCCGCTCTTCGCCATAAATTCCCAGATCACCAGTCCCATCCAGATGCCATCGCGTTCAGGAATGTGTCCCTTGATTGCAATGCCACCGCTCTCTTCTCCACCTAACAGCACATCCTCATTGATCATAATTTCGCAGATGTACTTGAAACCAATTTTCACAACCTCCACGGGCAAGTTATAATGTTCACAAAGCTTGTTTACTTTTGGAGTAGTACTGAAAGCTGTGCAGACTTTTCCTTTCATCCCTTTATATTTAACGAGGTAATGGATGAGCAAAAGAATGATGTGATGAGAATCAATAAAATTCCCATTGCCATCGTACATGCCAATACGGTCGGCATCTCCATCGGTCACCAAACCGCAATCAATATCTTTTCGTGCTTTAATTAATTCACGAAATTCATCCAGGTTTTTATCTATCGGCTCAGGCGCTTGTCCCATGAAACCGGGGTTATAATCACAGTGCAGCATAGTAATTCCTGGAAACAACCGCTTGATCACATTCATTCCTGAGCCATACATCGCATCATAAGCAAGGTTCAGTCCTGAATTTCTAATTGCATCAAGATCAAAATTCTTTTTTACGTGATTGATGTAATCATCCTCCAGGTTTACATACTGAAGTGTTCCTTCCTTTTCATAATCACCCACAGATTTCTTATCAAGGTCCGTGAAAGAATTTTCCGGTATCAGATTTTCTATTTCTGTAACTTTTGAAGGTGTGAGTGGTCCGCCATACGATCCTTTGAGTTTATAACCGTTATAAGCAGGAGGATTGTGGCTTGCAGTAATGATTATTCCGAGACTTGTTTTGTACTGAACCGCTGCCAGCGAAATCATTGGCGTGGAAACAAATCCTTTAGCAAGAAAAACTTTGATTCCGTTTTGCGCGAGAACTTTGCTGACAGTTTCAGCAAACAACTCACCACCGAAACGGCAATCATGTCCTACAACTACGCTCGGATTCTGTTGGGTATTCAACAACCAAATCGCAGTTCCTTCAGCTACGCGTGCAACATTTTCAACTGTAAATTCCCTGGCGATAATTGCACGCCATCCGTCCGTTCCAAATTTTATTTTCATATAGTTGAGCTAGATGACTTCTTAAAAATAAACATTCCAAATAATTACTGGTAGCGGGCCCATTCGATGAGGTGTGACCAACGCAATTCTCTGA
>JBDTTM010000328.1:0-4861 GCA_039930605.1 Bacteroidota bacterium | reverse complement strand
CTTATTTTCGGAGCCCATGCATCAGCTTCATAGTTTACATGACCCTGTACATCACCATCAGTTGAAAGGGTGGTGCCCACATTAATTAAATTTCCATTCGTTGCAGCCACTAAAGATTGATTGATGCAATAATCGTCATTACTGCCTCCATGACAAGCGACCCAAACAATGTCTCCATTCGATTTTAGCTTTGCAAGAAACTGATCAAAGTGTCCGACTGCACTATGATTTTGAGTGGCATCACCATCAAATGAAAAGGTAATACCACTTACGTAATACTTGTGATTGATAGAAATAATACTTGTGAACTGTTCATAGTCACTTCCTCCAATACACTTTTGCCACATAATATTTCCGCTATTACTTATTTTTATTACCCAGCCATCATCTCCACCATGATTACCTGCACCACTTAAATCGCCATCATCGGAACTAACATCTCCTGAAATGACATAAGAGCCACCGTTACCTTTTACGATTCCTTCAAAAAATTCGTCAGCGCTTCCGCCATAGCAATGTTGCGATTTAATATTTCCATCTTTATCGAACTTAACCAACCAGCCATCAATGCCTCCGTGGCTGCCGCTTACATCTCCATCATTGGATTCAGCATAACCAACTGCAATAATATCTCCATTTGGTTTTTCAATAATTTGATTGAATCCATCTTCACCACTACCCCCATAAGTTTTTGACCAGAGTATATTTCCGGCAGCATCTATTTTTATAAGGTAGCCATCATCTTCACCATGATTACTGGTAAAATCGTCATCACCGGATTCAGAATTCCCATAAAGCATATAGTTTCCATCATGCAGTTTAAGAACGTATCCAAAGTATTCGTCCCCACTGCCCCCATGGGTTTTTTGGGAACAGATTGATGGAACGTGAATTCTTGCCGCAGTTTTATTCTCATCTTGAACGAATGGATTACTGATTGGTCTTAGCTCATGGTTTCGGTTAAACATAAATTGAAAATTCTTGTGCGTACTTCGTGAATGAACCCCTTTTGCAACCTGGGAATACGCATTGACAGAAAACATCATTGTTACAATGATGAAAGTGAATACTTTTTTTGTGATTTGTTCTTTCATTTTTGATTCTTTTTAAATTGTTTGAATTTGTTTATTATTTAATTATTGATAGCTTTTCTATATGAGAATAATCTTCCGCATCCATACGAAGAAAATATATTCCAGGGTTTTCATTTTCAACATTCCACTCAATTTTATTTTCTCCTTCCGCAAATAAACCATCAGCAAGTGTTTGTACAATTCTTCCTGTCATATCAAATATTTTGACGGAAATTTTTTCTGATTGTTCAAGAGAAAAAGAAATAGTGGCGGATTGAGAAACGGGATTTGGATAAATGTCTGTTAAGACGGTTTCATTAGTTGCTCCATTTGCACTTATACGAAAGGGCGAACAATGGGGACGGCAAATCGCGGGAATGGGCTTGATACAGAAGCAGGGTTGGCATGGCTGCCCGTTTGCCTGCCAGTTTGTAACATTATTTGCATTAACACATTTACATTCCTGCACGCAATTTGATATACGGCATGCCCATACTTTACCTACCGGACAAGTTTGTGCATTAGCGAATGTGAAAGAAAAAATCATCATGATGATCAAAGCGGATAACTTTTTTGGGATTGGTTTTTTCATTTTATTTTATGTTTAAAATTTTATGGCGCAAAAGTGAAGCGAAAGGAAAAATGCTGCAATAGCATAAACATGCTGATTGCATGGTAAGAGGTAACTGGAAACAGCACGTTTATGCTATTTGCTGATGTGAACAGAGTGCGTTTCTTTGTGTTCTTCAGAAAAAGGATATTAATGAGCAATACATTCCTATCTTCCCAAATAAAATTTACCTATCCAACTAAAATGAAAAAGAAAATTGCTTTATTCGTAATGCTTGCAGCATTATTCATTCAAAAAAATTATGCACAGGATCAGCATAAGATTGATTCGCTTATGAAGGTGCTTGAAAAATCAAAAGAAGACACGAATAAAGTAAAGGTGCTTTACCAATTCAGTTGCTTTTATGTTAACTCAGACCCACTAAAAACTTTTCAGTATTCCAAAAAAATGCTTGCTCTTGCTCAAAAATTAGATTTTAAAGAATATGTTTTTAAAAGCTACCAAATGGCAGCTATTTACTACCATTTAACCGGCAACGATAAACTTGCTTTGGAAAGTATGAAGAAAGCCATTCCCATTGCAGAACAAATGAATGACAAAGTTTCTTTGAGTGATGCGTATGGCAATATGGGTATTATTTCAAGGAGGATTAAGGATTATTACGGTTCTGTTGATTATACAAAAAAATCTTTTGACATTGCCAAAGAAATTAATGATAGTTCGCGCATGGCGCATGGATTAATTGGTATGGGAACTCATTACAAAGATTTAGCCGTGGACTACCCCGCTGCATTAAGTTATATAATTCAATCATTAAAAATCAGCGAAGCTCGGAATGACACGGAAATAATATTATTGGGTTTCCGTTCCATAGGAAGCATTTATCTTCATGAACAAAATTTTGATAAAGCCATTGAGTATTACATGAAAGGATTAAAATTGGCTGATGAAACCAACAATCATGTCGAAACTGGAAATGATCTCAACAATATAGGAATAATTTATTTTTATAAAAAAGATTTTGATAACGCATTGAAGTATTTATTCAAAGCTCTTGAAACAAATGAACAAGTGGGAAATAAATCTAATATTTCTAACTCATACGACTATCTTGCTAATGTTTTCAGCGAACAGAAAAAATTTGATAAAGCAATTGAATATGAATTTAAGTCACTTCATTTATCTGAACAGTTAGATGATAATTCTATCATCGGAAATTATACAAGTTTAGGTGCAATTTATATGAAGATGAAAGAGTACGGGAAAGCAAAGGAGTACCTAAATAAAAGTTTGATTCTTGCAAAAAAAACTGAAGATGAAAGTCAACAGAGAGATGCCTACAAAGCACTTTCTCAAAACTATGAATTGATGAATGATTTTAAATCAGCATATACAAATTTAATGGAATACATGAAAGTGAATGATTCAATCTCTTTTGAAGAAACACGAAAAAAAACTGCTGCTTTGACTGCTGACCTTGAAATGAAGTATAACTCAGAAAAAAAAGAAAACGAAATTGTTATACTCACAAAAGACAAAGAATTGCAGAATTCAGAAATCAAAAAACAAACACTAATAAAAAATGCTTTTATCGGTGGCTTAGCTCTGTTGATTTTGCTTTCGGTTTTTATTTATAATACCATTCGCACCCGACAAAAATTAAAACTGCAGACATTGAGAAATAAAATTGCAAGCGATTTGCATGATGATGTTGGCAGCACATTGAGTAGCATTTCAATTTTCAGTGAAATAGCAAAAGCGCAAAGCAGTGAAGTTAGTCCAATGCTTGAACAGATTGGTGAGAGTTCAAGAAAAATGCTTGATGCAATGGCTGATATTGTGTGGACTATAAATCCCGAGAACGACCAGTTTGAAAAAATAATTTTGCGGATGAAAAGTTTCGCCTATGAATTGCTTGGCGCCAAGAAAATAGATTTTGAATTTACCGCTGATGATTCGGTTTCAAAATTGAAACTGCCGATGGAAGTTCGCAAAAATCTTTACTTGATATTTAAAGAAGCAACAAATAATATGGTGAAATATGCAGCAGCAAATAAAGCTTCGTTTGCAATTTCGGGAAACAGTAAAAAACTGACTATGTTTATAAGAGATAACGGAAAAGGTTTTGATGTGAGCAAGGAGTCGCAAGGCAATGGATTAAAGAATATGAAAAAAAGAGCAATGGAAATTGGTGCAAATCTTTTAATTGAATCGGAAGCCGGAACAGGTACTACTATTCAACTTATTTTAAATTTAGCATGATACGGGTAATAATATTTGAAGATAATAACAGTTTGCGCAACGGGCTGTTTCAATTGGTTGATGGCAGTGAAGGATATACTTGCGTTGGCGCATTTCCTGATTGCAGTAATTTGTTATGGAACATTGACGAAACAAAACCTGACGTGGTGCTAATGGATATTGAAATGCCGGGTATAAATGGCATCGAAGCGGTAAAGATTCTCCATGATAAAAAACCAGAATTAAAAATTCTGATGCAAACTATTTTTGAAGAGAATGAAAAAATATTTCAATCCATCTGTGCTGGTGCCTCGGGATACATTTTGAAAAACACTTCTCCTTCACGAATACTTGAAGCCATCAAAGAAACGCATGAAGGCGGTTCGCCTATGAGCCCTTCCATTGCAACTAAAGTTTTGAAAATGGTACATTCAGCTAATACAACTTTTAAAAATAATTCCTTTAATCTTACCGAGCGCGAAAAAGAAGTGCTGTCCTGCCTTGTAAAGGGAATGAGCTACAAATTAATTGCAGATGCCTGCTTCATCAGCATTGATACTGTTCGCGGACATATCCGAAATATATATGAGAAACTTCATGTTCATTCTAAATCAGAGGCTGTGGCTAAAGCAATAAAGAAGAATATTGTTTGATAGGACGCATGGAGATGGTCTCTTTTTATTTTGGATTTGGCTAGTGCGCTGTCAGGGAAAATTATCTTGAATTAACTGGAATATGTAGCCTTAACAACTTCTTCTTGTGCCCCTTTCCACGGTTTCGATTAGGAATGTTATTTGATTTATTTATTTTTTTAGTATTGACTGATTTAGTTCACGGGAACCTCCAGAATATTTATAACTCACTTCAAATGTTTCAACCAAAAAAGAAGCGACTACATTTTTATCTGTAATCGCTTGATTATGAAGTGGGAGTTACTGGGTTCGAACCAGTGACCCTCTGCTTGTAAGGCAGATGC
>JBDTTM010000327.1:0-4861 GCA_039930605.1 Bacteroidota bacterium | reverse complement strand
GTGACAAAAATTGAAAATGAGAAAATGGCTGTTTCATTCTCAGGGCATCCGTTATCTTTTACACTAACAGTAAAATCATAGGATTGTGGACGCACATCACTATTTTGTGGCGTCCAGCTGAAAATACCGGTTTGCTGCATGAATCCAATGGTTGAAAAGGTCGCGGCAGGAATGCCATTGTTCCAGCTAATGGATAATGAGTCGGTTGAATCCGGATCGGAAGAAAAAATATTAAAACTAAAATTTACATCAGGTAAAACATAAATGGAAGATTGCCCCGTTCCGTTCACACCATAAATTACAGGTGGATTATTTGAGGCAGTTGTCGTATAAATCTGAATGTCGCGCATCACACTTCCAATGATATTGCCATTTCGGTATTCCTGTATCTCGAAAACGATCACACTAACTTCAAGTGCTGTTGGGTGTATAAAAATATCACCTGTTTCAGCGTCAATTGAAACAGGCGGATTAGAGGAAAGTGGCTGTAGCGAGGAATAGCCGGGATTATATATTACCGGTGTATTGGCAGCCATCCTGGCCGGGATCAGAGAATACACCAATGAATCGCCATCGGCATCTGTTAATCCGTTATTGAAAAATAAATCCTTGTTGATGGTAGCAAGTATGAAAGGTGCATTTCCAAATTGCGGTGAATTATTATCGCTCGTAAGATTATTTAATTGTGCTTCTACATATAAATCATCACTACCGGGATTCTGAATAGTTGTAATTGCTGCATTCCTGGCTGAGATTGCGGCGCTGATTATCCAGTCACTGCATTGCGCAGGAAAAGCATAATTGGCTTCATACTCCCATTTTTGAATTCCCGGTTGGGTCCCACCATTACATGTACTTAGGTTATTCCCGCAAGGATGCGTTATTTCCTGTCCTGTGCCCGGAATTGGATTTAACAACAACTGATTATTGAGTCCACATTGAGTTGTTGCGATGGTAACCGTCACTGAAGCTGGGGCAGTAATTCCAAAACAGTCCCTGTAAAATGACAAATGAATAGTGTAATTATTGCCATTCAAATGTGTATAGGTTATTTCTCCCCCTTCAGCATGACTTGCACGGGCGGAATTGTTCGATAAAATTATCAATGCACCAATGAAAAAGGAAATGACTGCTGTTTTGTAATGTGTTTTCATCTTAAAATGGTTTAGGAATTAAAAAGTATATAAAATTCAACTCTATTGCAATTACGGATGTGAAATATTTAATCAATGATAAATTTGCCTACCACGTTTGCATTTTTGTTCTTTACTTCATAGAAATAAATACCGGGGCTGAGTTTTCCACGGGAAATTTTTTCGGAGGTTTGTCTTGTAGTCAGAGACAGTACCAATTCTCCCAATACATTCATTACGCGAATCAAAGACTCGGAATCCTTAAATGAATCACCCAAGATTATTTCAGCTTCGTTATGAAATGGGTTTGGTACGACAATCGCAAATGCATCCTTTGACATTGGATTTTTAATGCCGACAGAAAATTCCGAAACAAGTGTATTACTTACAGTATTCGTAGCTACAGGCATATTGCTGTCGAAAAAAATGTTTGCTACGTTTTCGGCAACAACCGGCAACGATAGATTTGTTTTTGGGAATATTTCGAATTGAACAAATCCATGACTCTCCATTTCATTCGTTCCGGAATCCGGCAATAAAATATTTTCAAACCTGAATTCCACCATGCGGTTTGGATAAATAGTCGGATTCATCACATGACTGCTTCCTGTAATATGAAATGTTGAAAGGTCTAATGCAGCATCAATATAATCCTGAATAAAAACAGTAAATGCTGTATCCGTTCCTGTATTCTGAAAGTAGATGGTGTACGATAATGGGTCTGTGTAAAGTGTGAGATGGTCGGATGTAATTCCTTCCGGCAGTACAGTTTTAGAATTCGGATCACAGGAGCAACGCACCGCTTGCAGCAATGTATGAGTATCTGAATTATAATAAATGCCACTTGAATCATATTCAGTCGTCCCATTGAAAATAATTGTATCACCACCGGCCGGTAACAATACCTGGAGTACGATCTGGTTATATGCGTATGGCATCAGGTTTAAAATATTGTAAAACAATGAATCACCTATGATGAGATCTGGAGCCGGAGTGCTGCTGATGAACGTACATGCCTGGTCAGGAATAAAAAGAACTCTCCCGTCTGATAGTTTCGTTCCTGTATTTTGATAATTCAACCAATAAATGACTGTATCCACACAACGGGGAGTACCGCCGGCAAAATTAAGTTCAATTTGATTATAGATATTGGTCGCATTTATTCCAAAGTCAAACCCTGTTTGGTCCAGTGAATCATCAGTTACACTATAGAATGGCGATGCAGAGGTTATATTCCAAGCATTGTGCAACTGGAGGTCGATTTGGTGCTGACTGTTTGCAAGGCTATAAAAGAGGTAATTGCCAAGTGTATTGGAGTAAATGGAAATACCATCAGGGGATACATTTATTCTCTGGTTAGGAAAATTCAATTCTGACGTATCCTTCAGCCCGTTTGAATTGAGATCATAAAATACATTCCCGGAAAAATATCCGTGAGGATTTATTGGAGTGACCAATGAAGAATCAAGCGTTACAAATAAAGAATAGGAATAAACAGCAGCTCCATTTGTAGGGCAACCATTGTCAAGGACTGTTACAGTAAAAACATACGGTTGAACGCGTACATCATTCAAGGTTGGTGTCCAGCAAAAAGTTCCGGTCGGGTAGGGGTTTCCCATTGCAGAGAAGGAAGCTTGAGGAATAGCAGCGTTCCATGTCATTGTAAGTGTATCGCCTCCATCAGGATCATAACTGAAGATATGAAAACAGGAAGATATTCCGGGCAAAATATATGTACTCATTTGCCCTGTTCCATTTAACCCTGTAAGATTAGGGAGTTGGTTACTACATGTTATTGAATACATCTGAACATCTCTCATCACTCTGCCGATCAATACTCCCGCACGGTATTCGTCAATATTATAAACGATCACACCTACCTCTGCACTAACAGGATGCATAAAGAGATTCCCTGTTGTTGGGTCTAAAGAAACCTGCGGGACAGATGACAATGGTTGCAAGGCAGAATATCCTGCCAGGTAGGTCACATTGGTGTTCTGATCAATTCTTGCAGGCGCTAGTGAGTAAACCAATGAGTCACCATCCGTGTCAACCAAACCATTATTAAAAATAATATCCTGGCCGATACACGAAAATAAAATCGGGTCATGGGTGAATTGAGGAGAGGAATTATCACCGGTCGTATTATCCAATCTTGCCTCCAGATAGATTCCCTCAGCTCCCGGGGTTGAGATTGTAGTAATCGCTGAATTGCGGCAACAATCTGTAACTACAAATTGCCAATCAGCACATTGTCCTGGCAATACAACCTCAGCTTCGTATTGGTATTTTTGAATTCCGGGAGTGGTTCCACCATTACAGGTAGATGTAGCTGAGGGACACAGATAAGTAATTTCCTGTCCGGTTCCGGGAATAGAAGGCATTGTGTATCCCTGGCTGTAAGCGCAACTCACAGAGGTAACCTCGCAAAGAATTGATGTAGGTGCTGGTATTCCAAAACAATCGCGGTAAAAAGTACATTGAATCATGTAATGATTACCTGCAAGGTGCCTGTAAGTAAGTTCTCCCCCTGCATTGTGACTGGCTTTCACAGGATTGCTAATGGAAGAAATACAAAAAATAAAAATCACTAAAATAAATGCCGGTGTGTGTGTTGATTTCATATTAAAAAAATAAAAGGTTAGTAAATATAAATTCCGGATGTAAAACCGGAGAAAGTGAAATCCTGAAATCGCAAGCTAAGTTATAGAAAAAGGAATGCAAAAAACAAGGACTTTTTGGCGAATGCTAAATGGTAATTGCGCCTGGAATTTGAAATAGGGACAAAAAAAACATCCTTCCAACAGTTGAAGCTGTCAGAAGGATGTTTCTATTAATTAAAAAATGAAATTACTTCTTCATATTTGGTGTGTTAGACTGCTCCATTTCTGTAGCCATTGCCATATTCTTTGAAGTGCTTTCTTTAGCAGTAGCAAGCGCAGTTGACCAGTTGTCAATTTTTCCCTGGGCATCAGTCATTTTAGTTCTCCAGTCAGCAAGACCTTTTGATGCGTCCTCAGGAGTTACTTCGCCTTTCGTAACTTTTGCAGACCACTCTGTAAATGCAGTTGTGTTCTCATCCCATGAAGTTTTGAATGAAGTCCACTCACCTGTCATCGCATCCATTGTAGATGCATCCTGGTCCGCCATTTTAGTCATCTCAGTTGCTTTGGTTTTCATTCCTTCGTCTTTACTGGTAGCCATAGATTCAGCCATCGTATGCGACTTCGTTGCAAAATCGTGTGCCTGTTGAGTAGAAGTAGTCAGGTCTGTGCTCCATGCAGTAGCTTTTTCTCCCAATGCAGCCCATTCAGTTCCAAACTGATTCATGTCAGCCATTGTTTTTTCGTCAACCTTTTTTGAGCAGGATGTCAGCGCGATTGCGCCAGCGGCAACAAATGCCAATACTACGTTTGTTTTCATTTTTTAATTTTTTAGAATTTAGATTAATTGGTTATTTTACTGAACGAAGGTACAGTGAATTAAGGGCCTTCAGCAGGCATCTTCTCCTTTTTACACACATCATTTGTTCATTTCTGCGAGGAGTAGTTGAAGATCCTCCTTACATATTCCATCGTCTTGTGTGCTTCATCACCTTTTCGAAATACACCCTGATTGGCCGCCCGCACATCTTCGATAGAATAAAAAGCAGACGGATTATGCTTATTAATCAATTCCCTCACAATTTCAATATGCTTCCTGTGTGCAATGGTCAGGATAATTTTAAC
>JBDTTM010000326.1:0-4868 GCA_039930605.1 Bacteroidota bacterium | reverse complement strand
GAGTTTTTTCTGTGATGCATCAGCCAGTAACAAACATTCACCACATCTTTCACATATACGAAATCACGCAGTTGTTCACCGTCTTTAAATTCGGGGTTGTGCGAGCGAAACAATTTCATTTTACCTGTTGCAGAAACCTGGTTAAAGGCATGGAATATCACCGAAGCCATTCTTTCTTTATGATATTCATTGGGACCATAAACATTAAAAAATTTCAGTCCCGCCCAGAAGTAAGGCGCACCGGCTGTTGACTCCTTACTTCCGCTTCCTCCTTCCGCTTTTTTAATCACCCATTTATCAAATTCATTTTTTGACACACCATAAGGATTCAACGGCTTGAGTTTTTCTATGAGAGAATGATCATCCGCATATCCATATTCTCCACCTCCATAGGTCGCAGCTGATGACGCATAAACCAAAGGGAGACCAAATTCTGAGCATGCATTCCATACTGCTTTTGAATATTCCACATTCAGCTTTTCAAAAACAGCGTAGTCAAATTCGGTTGTATCGGTTCTTGCACCTAAATGAAAAACAAACTGAACAAACCGGTGATTTTGTCCAAGCCATTCAACTAAATTTTCGCGTTCAATTTTTGCCGTAAACTTTTTCGCTGTAAGATTTTCCTCTTTGATGCTTTTTGAAAAATCGTCTACGAGTATGAGGTCAATGTATCCTTCGTCATTTAATTTCCTGACGAGACAACTCCCGATAAATCCATACGCTCCTGTAATTACAATCATAAAATCTCAATGCAGATTAACAAGGTAATATTCTGAGAATACAATTTGCCAATCGTTTCCTGCTTAAAATTAAACTGGTATAATTTCCTGTGTTACAAAAATTGAAGGTGGGATTGAATGAATTAACCCAACTTCCTTTGCTTTCTGAAATAAAAACTGAATCGCATTTCTCCCCTCTTCTCCGAGGTCAACAGAAAAATGATTTACATAGGTTTCGATGTGCTTCCGGCTCACTGCTGAATCCATTTCCTGTGCATTTTCCTTTACATAAATAGCACTTGATTCCGGGTTAGCAAATGCAAATTCAACGCTTCTTTTTATTACCCGGTCAATTCGCTGTTTCATTTCTTCCGGCAGATTTTTTTTAACTGCAATTCCTCCTAATGGAATGGGCTGACCGGTTTCCTTCTCCCACAACTCTCCCAGGTCACATATTTTTTTCAATCCTTTTTGCTCATACGTAAAACGGCTTTCATGAATAATCACACCGGCATCAACTTTTCCTGACAGTACTGCATTTTCAATTTCAGAAAAAATCATTTCTGTCTTATTCTTTGCCTCTGGAAAAAAAATAGAGAACAAAAAATTCGCCGTTGTATTCTTCCCGGGAATTGCAAATTTCCATTCGCTATCTACTCTCCCAATTTGAACTACTGCTTCCCGGCTGTCGACTGCCAACTGCTGACTGCCAACTGCCGACTTTCCTTCATTGGCTGCTGACTCCTTCCTCCCGACCGCCGTTTGTTCTTCCTCCCCGGCTGTTCCTTGCCAACTGCCAACTGCCAACTGTTTTTCTTTGGCTGCTGACTGCCGACTCCCGACTGACGCTTGTTCTTCCCCGGCTGTTGACTGCTGACTGCTAACTGCCGACTTTCCTTCATTGGCTGCTGACTGCCGACTGACTACCAACGGTCCAACTCCTTTCCCCAACGCACTCCCTGAATTCAGCATTTCAAATACTTCAGTGATCCTCGTAAACGCAGCAAAACTTATTTTGGAAATATCGAGTTCTCCATTGATTGCCATTTGATTCAGCGTTTCCACATCTTCCATCACCACGTCAAACTCCAGTCCTTCCGTGTCTATCTTTTGATGCACCATAGCGTCAAACATAAAAGTATCATTTGGGCACGGAGAAAAACCAAGCGTGAATTTTTCTATTTGTGATTTGAGGTCAGTCATTGCGGGTAATCAATTATACTACCTCATCCAGGAATGTTCGTACTGTTTCATTCAGATTATCCAACGCCAGTTCAATCTTCCATGCTTTCCGGTTACGGAGTTCTACACGGTTGGAGATTGCCCGCAACTGCAGGAATGGCACTTTTTCCATTGAACAGACATAAAAAAATGCTGCTCCTTCCATGCTTTCGATGTCAGGATGAAATTTCATGATGGTGCGCTGAATGCTTTCTGTATTTCCGTGTGCCTTGTTCACCGTGATCGCCCCAACTTTTTTCAGCGAACGAAGCCCCATAAATTTTCCTGCATGATCGTTTTTAATTTTCCCATTCCAAAACGGATAGCTGTCCGGACTTTGAAGTTTAAGATCGAAAACAGATTTGAAACTCATCCCATCTTCCGCACCTAAATCCGCAAACGTTTCACTCACCACATTCACCACATCACCCATGGAGATTTCATGTCTGAAACTTCCTGCAATCCCAATATTGATAACGAGATCGTATTTCCTGACTGCGAGTTTTTTAGTAAGCGTATAAGCAGTAGGCGTCATACCAACTCCCGTAACAAGAAAATCAATCGTAAAGTTTAGGGAGGTGGATTTTGTGTAGTAATCCCGGGTTGCTGCAAGTTCTGAATCTGTGGCTGCAACAATGAGTATTCGCATCCGGCAAAGATACGCGAATGATCCTTCAATGTGAAGAAGATCTGCGTTCTTCCTTTCAAAAACAAAAGAAAAATCAGCCTGTTCCGTTATCTAATCTCATTAATTCCAACTGAAAACGGGAATGAAAACTTCAGGAATTGAACTGAATGAAAACCGAAGAATTCTCACAGCATTATCCTGTGCTTTTATTGTGACCATGTTCCTGTTTTACATCGATGAGGGATCTGATGACTTCAGGTGGATGAAAGAGCCGGGGAACTGGATTCCATTCATCTTTTACCTCGGGACGCTATTGGGTGCTCAATTGCTGGTTTCCGAAGTGCTGTTAATGAAGTACTCCGCGTACTTAAAATCATGGGCTACTATCCTGACTGCGATTGCCTTACTCATTTTTATACTGCTTGCATTCAGCAAATAAAGAATTCATTTTCAAAACCTTTCCATTCCCGCATTTGTTACATTTGCGGTCTAAAAAAAGGGAATGGTATTCATTACGAGAAAAGAAAACTTCAGTGCTGCTCATAAGCTTAGCCGTGCTGACTGGAGTGAAGAAAAAAACAAAGAAGTCTTTGGCAAATGCGCCAATGCAAACTGGCATGGACACAATTACGACCTCACAGTAACTGTAAAAGGTGAAGTTGATCCAGGTACAGGCTTCGTTGCCAACCTATCCGAGATCGGAAAAATACTGAAAGCAAAAGTGATTGATAAAGTTGATCATAAAAACCTGAATCTCGATGTAGACTTTATGCAGGGCAAACTAACCAGTACGGAAGTGTTGTCTATTGAGATCTGGAAACAACTGGAAACAGAAATCAATGCATTGGGATGCAAACTACATTGTGTGAAAATCCAGGAAACAGAAAAAAATTATGTGGAATACTACGGCTGAAAAGTCGGCAGGAGATAGCGGTAGTCATCACAATTAGAATTCGAAGATTGGCAATTCGATTCTTAGTAAAAAAGAAAAATTATTCTGTAGAATAATCAGAACATACTAATAGATAAATTTGAATAGGTCTTCAAATCAAAATATGGCAGAACAAAACGAAATGGATGGGTACTCCAAGATCGACATGTATGATCTTGAATTAGTCGCTAAGAATTCAAAACTTTACTCTTCAATTATAACTAACCTTGGTGAAGATGTGAATAGAGAAGGCCTTCTGAAAACACCTGAGCGTGTTTCCAAGGCAATGCAATATCTCACGCATGGTTACGACCTGAACCCAGCTGATATTTTAAAATCAGCCATGTTCAAAGATGAATACCGTCAGATGGTAATCGTGAAAGACATTGAGATTTATTCATTGTGTGAACATCACCTCCTCCCATTCTTCGGAAAAGCACACATTGCCTATATCCCCAATGGCTGCATAGTGGGCTTGAGCAAAATCCCCAGAATAGTTGATGCATTTGCCCGTAGATTGCAGGTACAGGAAAGGCTCACTACAGAAATCCGCGATTGCATCCAGGACACATTAAAACCGCTCGGCGTTGCTGTCGTTATTGAAGCCAAACATTTATGTATGCTGATGCGTGGTATTCAAAAACAAAATTCTGTAGCTACTACTTCAGCTTTTACAGGAGAATTTGAAAATGAAAAAACCCGTGGAGAATTCATCCGACTCATATCTGCCAATCTTTCTTAATTTCTATCTTTGGCAGGCGATTTGGGAATAAGCAACAGCGAGCAGTCCGCCGAAGGACGGATTCGCTGTGGCGAACGGCAGTCGGCAGTAAAAACAAAACCTTAAACTTCAAATTTTAATTAAATAAAATGGATAACAATCAAAACTGGAATTTCAATGTTCAAAGTCAACCCGGGCTGGCCACACAACCGGTAACAAGGACATTCTTTGCAAGCGTTTTTATGTGGATGGGTGTTGCCCTCGGCATCAGCGCCGTCACCGCTTACGTTTTCGGAACTGACATGACATACATGCAGTACCTGCTCAATACAGAAACCGGCGGTTTGTCAGGACTTGGATATGTGGTCATGTTTGCACCACTTGGACTGGTTCTATTGATGAGTTTCGGGATTAACAAACTCTCGGCAACGGCTTTAATTGCTGTATTCCTTGTCTATTCAGTCCTGATGGGAATGAGTCTCAGCTTTATTTTCATGGCTTATACACAGGCTTCTATTTACGGTGTGTTCTTCGCAAGTGCCGCCATGTTTGGGGTGATGGCATTGTTGGGTTACACCACGAAGACCGACCTCACCAAATTCGGAAGCATCATGATCATGGCGCTGATTGGAATTGTGGTTGCCA
>JBDTTM010000325.1:0-4897 GCA_039930605.1 Bacteroidota bacterium | reverse complement strand
TACAATGAAGTTGCTGAACCGGTTCAAACATTGGACACCATTCGCGTAAGCCAGTTATTTATTCAGAAAGATTTCAAGTTCCGGAAATTCAGGTTGCACAATACAATGTGGATACAGGAAACAAACAGTAATGAAGTCAGGATTCCGGGTTTAGTTTCCCATCATTCGCTATTCTATGAGAATATTTTCTTTGGTGGAAGACTTCCAACCCAGATTGGATTTGATGTACACTACACCTCTTCATGGTATAGCAATGCCTACATGCCCGCAACATCTGTCTTTTATACGCAAAATGAAAAGAAGACAGAAGCCTATCCACTGATTGATTTTTTTGTCAATTTCAAAATTAAAACAGCCCGAATATTTATCAAGTTTCAGAATGCAGCAGACAACCTCGTTGGAAATAACTATATCACCACACCCAATTATCCATTGCCGGGATTGGTGTTTCAGTTTGGGTTGAACTGGAGGTTTTTTGACTAGGGATTGGGGAAATAGGTAACTGGGTAATTAGGTAATTAGGTAATTAGATAAATCGGTAAGAAGGTAAGAAGTGGAATTGTCAAATAGGTAGAATTTATTTATTCCCATCTTGATCTTTTCTTCTTTTGAGATAGGCAATATAGCCGTTAAGTAGTCTTAAAATTAATTCATATTGGTTTCTCAATTCCTGAAGTTTACTGGAATTAATATACATCAGATCTCTTGCACAAATCAGATGATCCATTGTTTCTGTTAAAGATCCTTTTGCCATTCTAGAGAATTGAATGTTTTCCTGATAATGGTATCGCCCGTATCCTTCAGCAATATTGGCAGTGACGGATCTTGAAGAACGAATTAGCTGATCAGTCAATCTGAATTTTTCTTCAAGCGGAAATGTTTTTAATAAGGAATAAATTGAAGTGCGATATTTCCTTGCTTCCTTCCAAACATCGAGATCTGGCTGCTACCAATTACCAATTTACCCAATTAGCTAATCACCATTTACTAACCCAAACTGCTTCCCGTGATGCATCAAATGTTTATACTGCAGCCTGATCCATTCGTCATAGTTGAGGTTTCCAAAAGCAGGATGCGCAGTAATTTTTCCTGATTCTTTTTTAAAGATGTCGTGCAAGTCATTCATCTCAATCAAATATTCTTTGACCGATTCATCCATATTTTTCATACGGACAGGATTCGGAGCTCCGGGGTTTACCGGATTCACTGTTCCGGGACGAAATTGTTTTTCACTTTCAAGAAAGCGTTTAAAAGCAGGCAACTGTTCCTCACTTGTAACAATCTTCGCAGGATTTTTTCCGCTTGCAATGCGCACATAGTCTGTAAGGTGCTCTACCATTTGCTGAGCATTCATAAGTCCCCATTTTGCCGGCGTTTCCAGAGAAAGTTTTTTCAGCAGTTCAGGAAATTCATTGTTGACGAAATTCAATTGATCAGTATCCATAAATTATTCTTTTTCAGACTTCCATGTTTTATAAATATCCTGTTGCTTCGGGCGATCAGCAGGGATTTCACGGAGCGGTTCGCAAGGTTTTAAGGTTTCAAAAAGTTCTTTTGGTAACTGCCGGTACAACTGCGTCCCTTTGGTCTTCCATTCCAACATTTCATCGCTGACATCCTTTACAATTTTCGCAGGATTGCCGACAACAATTTTCCTCTCAGGAATGATCATTCCATCAGGAACAAATGTCAATGCACCGATAATACATCCGTCACCGATAATTACATTATCCATAATCACAGCATTCATACCGACCAATGCATTTTTTCCAATTGTACTTCCATGAATGATTGCGCCATGGCCAATATGAGCACCTTCCATCAGGCGGACAGTAACCCCGGGAAACATGTGGATGGTACAATTCTCCTGCACATTGCAGCCATCTTCAATGATGATTTCACCCCAGTCACCACGAATTGCGGCACCGGGTCCCACATACACATCGCGGCCGATAATTACGTTTCCTGTTACCGTTGCATTCGGATGAATGAATGACGACTCATGCACCACCGGCCTGTAACCATTTACTTCAAAAATGTTTGACATAGAAGATCTTTACTGAAGAAACGAAAGTACAGAGTAAATTTGAATGCTGTTACCTGAGAATTTCAAGGCGGTAAGCGTCCAGTTTAATAAATACAAAAAGGAGAATTGTAAATGACCAAAGTGAGGAACCTCCGTAGCTGAAGAAGGGCAATGGAATCCCGATCACAGGCGCAAGACCGACCGTCATGCCGATATTTACCATGAGGTGAAAAAATAAAATACAGGCTACGCCATAACCATAAATGCGGGAGTATTGTGATCGCTGCCGTTCGGCAACATAGATAATCCGTGAGAGCAAGAGCATAAATAAACCGATGACTAAAAAACTTCCAACGAAGCCCCACTCCTCTCCAACCGTGCAAAAAATAAAATCGGTGCTTTGCTCGGGGACAAAATCAAATTTGGTTTGTGTGCCCTGTAGAAATCCTTTTCCCAACAATCCACCTGAGCCGATTGCAATTTTACTTTGGTTAACGTTGTAGCCGGCGCCTTTCGGATCAAATTCCTTTCCCAGCAAAACATTAATACGCGTCCGCTGGTGCTCCTGTAACACGTGATTGAAGGCAAAGTCCACACTGAACACGATGGCTGACGCAACCAGTACACCGGCTGCAATGATCAGGATATTCTGTCTCTTTTTTCTTACGAAAAAATAAAACAGCACAGCGATTCCGACAATCACACCAAATAAAATAGTTTTGGAAACAAGCAATGTCAGAACAAACAAGACTGCTGCCAGGAATCCAAAAATTAAAATATTTCCCGAGAGGCCTTCGCGATAAAGCACAAAAATAAAAGCTGTGTAAACCATGGCAGAACCGGTATCATTCTGAAGCAGGATCAATGCAGCAGGAAGTCCAATGATGAGTAAGGAAACCACCTTTGTCTTCATGTCTTTCATTTTAATATCCAGCGTACTCAGAAATTTCGCCAAAGCCATATTCGTAGCAAACTTGGCAAATTCACTTGGTTGTAATTTAAAGCTGCCGATATCAATCCAGCTCACAGCACCTTTCACATCACGTGCAACAACCAATACGACTAATAATAAAAGGATAAAAACAATATAAATAGGATAGGAAAATGCAGCAAAAAATTTTCCGTCAATAATCAAAATACTCAATGCAATCAGGAAAGCACCACCAATCCAAATCGCCTGCTTACCATAGTTCTGGGTAAGATCCATGATGCTCTGGTGCTCATCATTGTACACAGCGGCATAAATGCTGAGCCAGCCCATCCCGACGAGCAGCAGGAAGATCACTACCAGCCAGCGGTCTATGTTCTGCAATATACTTCCCTGGTTACGCATGCTTTTAAGCGATCATTTGTTATTTCGAATGGCCACAACTTTCAATGACAATGAATCTTTTTTCTCCTGACGCTTCTTTTCGTCCTTCAATTTTTCTTCCATGTAAATCTTGGGGTGTACGACACCTTCAAACATTCGTTTTTCCAACTCAGGCCTGGAGATGGAATCGCGCAAATACTTTTCAATCATTAATGTTGCGATTGGTGCAGCCCAGTCAGCACCCCAGCCGCCATTCTCCACCATGATGCCGATTGCAATTTTCGGATTATCTTTCGGAGCAAATCCAACGAAAAGGGAATGGTCCTTCCCGGGATTCTGAGCCGTACCGGTTTTGCCGCATACAACGATGCCTTTTATTTTTGAAGCTGCAGCGGTTCCTGATTCAACAACACTTTCCATTCCTTCAATCACGATGTCATAATATTTCGATTCAATATCTGTATATTGCTTTTCATGAAAGTGATTCGAAATACCTGCTGAATCGGTGATTGCTTTTACGATATGAGGAACATAATAGAATCCTTTATTGGCAATGATGCACATTGTATTCGCCATCTGGAGCGGTGTAACTCCCAATTCTCCCTGGCCGATGGAAAGAGATATGACGGTACTCGATTTCCAGTGCCCCTTTCCGAAGTATTTATCGTAGTATTCAACTGACGGCACCCTTCCTTGCAATTCCTGCGGAAGATCACTGTACAATCGTTTACCGATGCCGAAAGTGAGCACGTGATTTCTCCAGTTCAGGTACCCTTCTTCAGAAGTTTTAAATCTTCGCTGATCCATCGTACTCCTGAAAACAAAGCAATGATACGTGTTGCATGAATGCGCAATAGCCAGTTGTAAAGCAAGGGAACCATGCCGCGCATCGCACTTCACAGTCTGGCTGCCCATGTGATAACCGCCATCACAGTAATAAGTAGTGTTTGGAAAAAGGACACCTTCCTGTTCTGCAATTAAATCATTGATTAGTTTAAACGTTGAACCGGGTGGATAGTAAGACATCAAAGCCCTGTTGAACAAAGGCTTCTCAGCTTCAAATAAAAGTTTCGCGTAATTTTTTGTGCGCAGCCTGCCTACCAATAAATTCGGATCATAGCCTGGACTGCTTACACAGGCAAGGATTTCACCTGTCTGCGGATCGATCGCTACAACTCCCCCCACTTTGTTCTGAAAAAGTTTTTCGCCGTAAGCCTGTAGTTTAGCATCCAGTGAGAGTGTAAGATTTTGGCCTGCTACTGCTGCCGTATCAAATTTACCATCCCTGTAACTTCCTTTCTCGCGGTTGAATACATCGACCAGCATCGTGCGTGTGCCGCGCTTGCCCCGCAACACTTTCTCATACGATTGTTCAATCCCGCTCTTTCCGATATAATCACCGTCCTTATAATAGTTGTCCTTCTTCGTTATGTTTGTATCTACTTCACCAATGTATCCGAATAAATGCGAAGCCATCGGATCAGGATATTTACGCAATGTTCGCGGCTGCACAAAGAAGCCGGGAAACTTGAAAAGGATTTCCTGTAAGGTTCCATAGG
>JBDTTM010000324.1:0-4929 GCA_039930605.1 Bacteroidota bacterium | reverse complement strand
AAAGGCGGCCTTTGTTAATCTGGTCATAATAGATAGCCAGGTTGCCATTCTGGTGCGGACGGTCTTTTAGGTTTGACCCCAGCGAAGTACGAATTAAGCATACTAATATACGAATTACGAATCAGGAAATTCTTCGGTTCGAAATCAAAAGGTCAGGTTCAAGCCAAAGCTGGGAAGGATAGGCAACTGGTAAACACGCTCGTTAGTAATCCTGTTCACATAAAAAATATTTTCCCTGTCATAAGCATTGGTAACACTTACTGTTGCTTCGAGGTGGGAATTTTTGGAAAGCTGGAATCCACGCTTCACTGAAAAATCAAGTCTGTGGTAATAAGAAAGGCGGCCTTTGTTAATCTGGTCATAATAGATAGCCAGGTTGCCATTCTGGTGATTAATATCGGTACCGACGCCATTGTCCAGTTGAATCTGCTCATAAAATCCTTGTGTGCGGGTGAACGGAAATGGCGAACCTAAATTCCAGCGGACGTTTGCTTCCCATAATTTTTTCTTACCGAATTTATACGCAGTTACGATATTCAAATTATGCCTGCGGTCGAAGAATGGATAGTATTCCTGTGTTCCCGTATTGCGTGTAACCCAACTGATGGTATAGGCCACCCAAACATATAAATCTTTGCGGTCATATGTAAGCAATGCTTCAGCGCCATAGGCTTTACCTGTTTCAATGATAAAATCTTTCTTGAGAGAATCCGGTTTGTCAAAATTCGTTGTATTGTCTTCAAAGACTTTATCCCTGTTGATGTTTTCAATCTGCCGGAAATTTTTAAAATAACCTTCCAGGTTGAGTGCAAAATGTTTCGGAAGATCAATTTCAAACCCGGCAACAAGATGTTCTGCTTTTTGCAATTTGGTTGTCAGTTTTTTGCCATCAAATTCATCAGGTAATTCATTGGAGCCGGTAAGGAATCCATAGAATAAATTCACTACGTCCCTGTCGCTTGTTGCTGCAAGCAGGTTTTGGGAATATTCGCCGGCTGCGGCTTTAAAGCGGAGGAAATCTGTGATGTTGTATTTTAATCCGAGTCTGGGTTCAAAAGAAAATTCAGGGAATGATGGATAATAGCTAATGCGGATTCCCGGTTCAATGACGAGTCCGGCAACAACTTTTTTGAATTTCAAAAATCCACCGATGTCAGATGTATTTTGTGAATCAGATATTTTTAGCTTCACTGCATTGATCAGGCTGTAATCGGTGCGGGTGCCAAGCACTTCAAAACCGTATTTGAATTCATCCTTGCCAAAAAAATAAGTGAAGTTGAGTCCGCCATTGAAACCCTTAATCTCACTGGTTCTTGGGAGACCGTCAGCTTCATCGAGCGTAATATTATATTTTGAATAGGCGAAATTTCCTTCGATTAGTACCGAATTGGCACCCGGGATAACAACGAAGTTGGACCCAAAGCCGATATTTTCCCAATGCAGATTTGCAATGTTCTGGTAGTTTACTTTGTCAGCAAAACGGAATCCGAAAAAATTAACTTTGCTACCATTGGATCCATTGAATGAAACTTTGCCGTAGAGGTCGTTGAAAGTAAACGGGAGTCCCGCAGAATCAACATAGGAATAAAGTGACTTTGATGTTTTATCGAGGTAGGAGGTTTTTCCCTGGAGAAGAAAAGAGGAACTCCCACCACCATCATCATTCTGCTTTTTGAGTGGACCCTCAATAATTGCTTTGGAAGTAAACGTGGTTGCCGAAACTTTTCCTGAAATTCTTTTTTTGTTTCCATCACGTGTCGTAATGTCCATGATAGATGAAATCCGACCACCGTAGTCAACATTGAAACCGCCTGTATATACATCGACACCCCTGATGATGTCGGGGTCGAAGACGGAGAAAAATCCAATTGAGTGGAACGGGTTGTAGATCACCATTCCATCGAGCAGCACCTTATTTTGAATAGGTGAACCACCCCTGATATAAAGTTGTCCGCCCTGGTCTCCTGAAGTAACAATGCCCGGAAGGATCTGCAGGTACTGGGCAAGATCGGGTTCTCCGCCAATGGTTGGAACCTGCCTGATATCTTTTGGAGTAATCTTTGTTACAGATATCAGCACTTCTGTTTTCTTTTCCTCTCTTTCAGCAGATACTTCTACTTCACGGAAAAGGATAACTGATTTTTTTAAAAAGAATTTTTTATTGATGTAGCCGCCTTTTGCAATCGTAACCGCCTGGCTGATTGTATCGAATCCAATCGAAGTAACCATGATCTCATAATTACCCGGGGGGATTTTACTGATTGAAAAGAAACCGTCCAGGTTGGACTGAGATACCATCTGTGTTCCCTTCAGGTAAACGCTTACATAAGGTGATGGTTCGCTGGTTTCCTGCTCGTATACAAAACCGCGGATGTCACCGGTTTGAGCAAATGAAGTAAGACAGACTAAACTAAAACCCAGCGCAAAGAAAAATTTCCTGATCATAAATATTTTGAAAGGGAGCGCAAAAATAGAAAAGGGAATGATGTGGGAAAGTTAAATCATGAATCCTGAGGCAAGAAAGAATAGACAATTGACAGTTACCAGCAGGCAAAAGACAAAAGGCAGTTGGCAATAGGCAAAGACTTAGAGGACGATTGGGATTGGAAATCGGTAGTGGATTAATAGCTGGCTGAAAACCGGGAATGTCGATAGCTTGTTACTGAACAATGAGAATGGGTATTTTTACCCTGTGTCGCACGGCATCTACGGTTGTTCCGAAAATGAGGTCTTTTATACCACGATGCCCATGGGCTCCCATTACAAGGAGGTCAGCATGAAATTCATTTACAAAACCAGGGATGGCACGTTTTGGGTTTCCGTATCCGATTTTTAAAACACAATCATATCCTTGAAGTTTTAATTCATCGGCATAGCGCTGCAGGTTTTCATAATCACTACCGGTTTCAAAATCTTTGATGTCGCTGCCCATCATCAATGCGCCTGCGGTTTCAACAATATGAATGAGGAGGTATTTGGCGTGTGTTCCGCCCTGTGCCAGTGCATGGCTGATATTCTTGTGGTCTGTATTTGAAAAGTCAATAGCCACTGCTATTCGTTGGTAATTATTCACTTTCAGATTTTTCAAATGTTCGAGTGCTACATGGCTCAACTGTGGTGTCCGTATTACTTTCCTGTTCAGAAGAGGATGGAAAGTTATGTATAAAAGCAATAAAGCAGCAGCGATGATCAATGGCACAACTGTAAGCCAAATCAGTTGTGGATTGTCAGATGTACTTAACCATTCACTCACCTGGTTAATCACCAATTTTACATTGAGGCCGACGA
Source organism: Bacteroidota bacterium (assembly GCA_039930605.1). GTDB lineage: Bacteria > Bacteroidota > Bacteroidia > AKYH767-A > 2013-40CM-41-45 > JAPLDB01. The sequence continues at coordinate 1,641 of JBDTTM010000324.1, read as the reverse complement.
TAATGAGCGCACTTAACCAGGCAAGAATTTTAACATAGAGCGGAATGGTGAACTCTTTCATTTTTTCCTTGTCACTCACGAAATGAATGAGCGGAATGATGGCGAATCCCAGTTGCAGGCTAAGAATTACCTGGGAGAAAACTAGCAGTGAGCCGGTGGCAGATTCTCCGTAAATATAAATTACGATGAAAGCAGGGATGATGGCAATCAGGCGGGTTAGCAGCCTTCTCATCCAGGGCGCTATTCGAAGATTGAGATATCCTTCCATTACAATTTGTCCGGCAAGTGTTCCAGTAAGGGTTGAGCTTTGTCCGGCGCAGATCAAAGCAATGGCAAAAAATCTTGGCGCCCATTCTGAACCGAGGAGCGGAGCCAGGAATTTGTGTGCGTCCTGAATTTCGGAAACTTCAAAGAGACCGTTCCGGAAGAAAGTTGAAGCTGCGAGCACCAGAATTGCCGCGTTGACAAAGAATGCCAGGTTAAGCGCAATTGTAGAATCAAAAATATTGAAGCGGATAGCCCTGCGTTTGTCTTTTGAAGATGTTCCGAATCTGCGCGTCTGCACCAATGATGAATGTAGATAGAGGTTGTGAGGCATAACGGTGGCACCGATTATTCCGATTGCGATATAGAGCGCTTCATCCGATGGAATGGAAGGTATGAATCCTTTAATGACTTCGCCCATGTCAGGTTTGGCAAACATCATCTCAGCAAAGAATGCCATTCCGATGATTGCTACGAGTCCAAAAATGAACGCTTCCATTTTCCGCATTCCGAAATTAATTAGAAAGAGAAGGAGGAATGTGTCGAGGACGGTAATACAAACTGCGACAAGAAGTGGAATTCCGAAAAGCAGGTTCAAGCCGATGGCCATTCCCAGGACTTCTGCAAGATCGCATGCAGCAATGGCAATCTCTGCAAGTAAATAAAGTGAAATGTTTACCGGTTTTGAAAATGTTTCTCTTGACGCCTGGGCTAAATCGCGGCCCCTTACGATTCCCAAGCGGGCACTGAGACTTTGGAGCAACAATGCAATCAGGTTCGACATCAACAATACCCATATCAATGCGTACCCAAATTTAGCCCCGCCTGCTATGTCAGTAGCCCAATTGCCGGGATCCATATAACCCACACTCACGAGGTATGCAGGTCCCATGAACGCAAACATCCTGCGCCATCCTTTGCGCTTCGGAATGTCAATTGATGCGTGGACTTCGCTCAGCGATGCAGATGAAGTTTTTTCTGTAATCATAATGTTACCAGGATATTTTTTGCAACATCGAAACTGATAAACAGTTGTTTCCTGGAATGGATAATGGAGATTTTCATGCTGCGGTCGTAGCCGGTTGTTTCCAGTACTTTTATTTTTTTACCGAGTGACAAACCGCATTTGTCGAGGTATTGAAGGAAAGCAGGCTGGTGGTCGATAACGCCTGTAATGGTTATTGTACTTGCCTTTTTTGCTTCCCCGAGCGGGAAAGTTTTCTGTGAATGGAAGTTTCCTTTTTCATCAGGAATGGGATCGCCATGTGGATCAAATTTGGGTTTGCCAAGAAATTGGTCGAGGAGCTGAACTAGTTTTTCTGATTGAATGTGTTCAAGCTGTTCTGCGATATCGTGTACTTCATCCCATTTGAAACC
>JBDTTM010000323.1:0-4941 GCA_039930605.1 Bacteroidota bacterium | reverse complement strand
GGAGATTTTCTTTGGAAAACATATTTTAATGGAGAGTTTGACGGAGACGATGAAGGAACAGGAATAACAGCCGATGCAAACGGAAATATTTTTGTTTCTGGTGAATCACAGATTACCGATAGCACCTATCAGAAAGTAACCATAAAGTACAGGACCGATTATTTTTTAGTGCCGCAGGATACTGTCCCGACTCCATCAAGCTTATTATTCTATCCAAACTGGGGCCAGATCATTGATACAGAGGATAGCGTAAGGAAAGATGTTTACTTCTACACCATCAACCAATACCCGAAGCTTTATTTCCAACAGGATACTATTGATTTTGTTTTTGCCAAAGTGGACACTGTCACAGCAACCACGGATACATTGGAGCGCATTGCAATGAACTTTGCAGATGGTATGTTGAGTGATCCTTATTATTCAGAAGATGATTTACAAGATACAGACCAGGTACTAAATTATTTCCTGGGACATTGCCCGGATGGCATCACCGGAGTAAAAGGAACAGAACGACTCATGTATGGCAACGTTTATAAAAACACAGATGTTATCTTTGCTAACAACAATGCAGGAATGAAATTCCAGATCATCATGAATCCCGGCGCTGAACCGCAAGCTGTGTTGCACTTTACGGGTCAGCAAAGTTTGCAACTTGTTAATACTGCTGACCTTCAGATAAACGGACTTCTCGGATCATTCACTTATGAGCGCCCGTTGGTTTATCAGCTTGAAGAAGACGGCAGCCGTACTTCACTTGGCTGGCTTGCATCGTATTATATTGATGGAGATGATGTGAGTTTTATCTTGCCGGGGTCTTATGATCATCATAAGCCGCTGGTGGTGGAGTGTGCGAGGGAGCAGTTGCAAACTAACTCAACTTGTATTGATAATCTGTGTTACAGCACATATTTAGGCGGGCAAGGTGATGAAGTATCAGTTGCAATCGTTGCAGATGCATCAGGAAATGTTTTCATTGCTGGATATGCAACAAGTTCAACACTTCCATTTCTTACTGGATTCAATCAGGTTGCTGGAACTTACGATGCAACCGTATTTAAAATGATCGGCTCAACCGGAGAAATAAAATGGGGAGGTTTTTATGGGGGATCCGAGGGAGATTTCGCTGAAGGAATTGATGTAGATGATCAGGGGGATGTTTATGTCCAAGGATACACATACAGTGATAATTTTATTGATGCAGGGGATGTCACAATAAATCCTAATCATGATCCGGGGTATTATGGTGGAGAATTGCATGGAGCGAATACCTGTGATGCCTTTATTATTAAATTAGATGGAAGTAGTGGCCCAAATGGAGGTACTATTGTGTGGGGTAATTATCTCGGCTCAACTAACAATGACCAATATGGGAGTTTGAGTGTTGATAAAACCGGCGACAATTCGATTTATGTCGCAGGCACAACTTATGGTAATGATTTCCCAATTTTGTCGTTTACCGGTGCATATAATCAGTCTGCCAGCAATGGTGATGCGGAAGGATATATTATGAAGTTTGATCAAAGCGGAACACTCATTTGGAGCAGTTATTTTGGAAGTGATGCTATTGATAGGATAACGGATATAAAGGTGGCTCGAGATGGTACATTATTTCCATTAGCACCCGTTCTGCGAATTTACATTTCCGGGGGATCATCAAAAACGACCTTTGATGCAACCACATGTGCACCGCCAACAAGTGGTGGTTTTCCGAACTGTGCGAGCGGTGGTGCAACTCAATTCCCAAATAATGGTTATAATGGATTTATTGCAGAATTCAATTCGGTTCTTGCGCTTCATTGGACTACTTTCATAACTTCAAATTCGTTTGCAAATCCTGAAGCAAATAGTTTGGCTGCACATGACAATGTTGTCTATTTAAAACTCTCTCATACAGCCAATAACAGTACCGGCTTTCCTTCCTTTCCGACTTGCACTGGTTGTTACAGGCAGATAGCTGGAGATGATGATGGCTACATTGCCCGCTTTGATGACGATGTATTTACCTGGGCGACTTTCTGGGGAGGAGATGGGGCTGACCTTATCAATGGAATATATACAAATGGATCAGAGTTATTTATTACCGGTAGGTCAACTACGCAAACGTATCAGTCAGCAAATTTTTGCTCAGTTCCAACATCCGGTGAATATCCGCTATGTCATCAACCATCTTTTTATTATGTGCCGAATATAAATACCGCTTCCATTCAGGTAGCTGATGCTTTCATTGCAGCTTTTAATTCAAACAATGAGTTAATCTGGTCAACTTATATTGGCGGCAACAACGATGATGTGGGATACGCATTTGCTTCTACAGGTAATTATCTATTTCTTGTGGGTAGTACCAGTAGCTATTTCGCTACCACGTCTTTAGAAAATTATCCATTGGTAACTTTGCCGTCTCCGGGATATAACCAACCGGCACCTTTGACTTCAACTATAGATGGTTTTCTCTCGCGATTTGATGTTGGATTACATATAGGCATAGATGAACTTTCAGAGAATAACCAGAATATTATTGCATATCCGAATCCTTTTACAGGTAAAGTTACTTTTAAATTCAGTATTGATCATCTTTCTGATCTGAGTTATTCAATAAAGAATATAGTTGGCCAAATAGTGATATCCGAAAAAATTAAACTCTCTGCACAGAACAGTTTTTCGATTGATATGACAGGATATTCTCCGGGAATTTATTTTGCATCAATTATTTCGAAGGATAAAATTGCCATCGTTAAAATAATAAAGCAATGAAATTTCTTCTCGGAGTTTCATTATTTATTCTTCAATGCGGGTTACTATATTCATCAAATTGGGAATCATTAGGATATGGACTTAACGGTGCAGCATATACAATATTTATTGATAGCACAAATGGTAAAGTATATGCCGGAGGTCAATTTTCCGAAGCTGATTCAATAACTGTGAGAGGGATAGCGGTTTGGGATGGCGTTCATTGGGATTCCCTTGCCCATGGCAGCACAGGGTATCATTGGGCTATTACTAAATATCAAAATAAAATTTATGCTGACGGAGTTTATTTTCAAAATACTCTTTTATTTGGAGGTATTTTTGACGGCGTTAGCTGGGATTCCATTGGGCGTGGTGTTATCGGTGATATCTACCAACTCAAAGAAATAAATAATTCACTTTGGATTAGCGGAGGCTTTGTAGTACGTGGGGATCCTGATTCCTGTAAAATGCTTGCCACCTGGGATGGAGCAAATTGGAGCTGCCTGAATGTACCATATGATGAAGGCCGAATTGAGGACTTTGAATTTTTAAACGGCACATTAGTTATTGGTGGTAATTTTTTTGATTCTACCAATACCGGTGTTGACATCGCCTATTTTGATGGCACCAATTTCCAGACAATGGGTCACCGATTATATGGAGGATTTTCAGTCATCCATGCAATGACTTTATATAGAGGTGAGCTTTATATTGCCGGTTATTTTACCCAGGCAGAAGGTAACGAAGGCAATCACATTATGAAATGGAATGGCACTCAATGGGAGGATGTAGGTGGCGGTACTGATAGCTGGATTCTTTGTATGAGGGTTTATAATGATGAATTATATGTAGGCGGTGTTTTTGAATATGCGGGGGGGGTACATACAGGCAACCTTGCCAAATGGAATGGAATACAATGGTCAACTGTTACGCCTTCGATTATTTATGGTCAGACTGGTATTTCTGACATACAGTTTTCCAATGGTGCACTTTATATCGGTGGCTATTTTCTTACAATAGACACAGTTCATGTAAATCATATTGCCAAATACACCTTCCCCCTAACCACCGGAGATTTTTCAAAACCATCTTTAGGGTTTAATCTTACCCCCAGCCCATCTAACTCATTTATTACCGTTTCATTTTCTTCTCCTCTAATGGAAGATGCAGTGCTCACTGCAACAGATGCGCAAGGCAGAAAGCAGTTTCGTATTTTTATACCGCGGCAAACCATGCGCAAGGAGTTAGACATTGCCGAACTTGCAGCCGGAGTTTTTTTTGTTACATTGGTGAGTGAGCAGGGCAGCGTGACGAGGAAATTGATAAAGGAATAACGTACTGAAGAACAAGGAATCACGATATCTATCGGGAGGAAGAAGTAAGAAGTAAGAAGAATGGAGGGTGAGTCGCGCATGAATGCAAACGCACAATACCAGCCAGAACTAAAATTATTTTGATTAGAAGCTCTCCGGAAATCTTTGGGGAGCTTTTGTTTTCAGTCAATAGTTTCGGGTCCAATTCACGATAAGAGAACACTGGGTTGAAACACTGTTGATCAACAAGAGAGATACATTCACCAAATAAATAATTTTTCTGTTGCTTAAATGAAAAAGGATTTCAATCTTCGTGCTGCCAAAACACAATGCATGAGGAGCAAAAACACAAATTATTTTGGGTTGTACACTACTTTTAATTGGAGATTAGTACTTACAAGCCTTGCTCTGCCTGGATTATTGGGTTAGCCGCCATTTTTTATAGCGGCTACAATAGCGTTTTTATTGACAGGTTTCTTAAAACAAATTGTCATTTTTCTTAAATACCATAAAAAACAATTTCCATAACCAGAAAACTTATTAAAATGAAAACTCCCCCCCCCTTATTATTTTATTCTTCATTCTTTGCACTCAATTATCACAAGCCCAGCAAACCACCGCCATCATTGAAGACTGGCTTGACTACGCAGGGATTTCTGACACGCTCACAGTAATTCCTATTGTACAGGATGACAGCAGCAACATTATTTCTGTTGGTGTCACAATTGATGACAGCACCAGTGGCGCTGATATTTTAATCTCCAGGATGGATAGCACAGGTTATCCAATATGGAAGCGAACTTTTACTAGTGCAGGAATGAATCGCGATCAACCGGTTGCGGAGACAACTGATGACAAGTGTAGCATTTATGTGACAGGTATAGTCTTTTCCTCTGCT
>JBDTTM010000322.1:0-4989 GCA_039930605.1 Bacteroidota bacterium | reverse complement strand
TTTTCCTCTTCTGAAACAGCGCCACAATAGAAACCAGCATCCACGTCCCTTCAAGGATCACGAACGGTACATATTTCAAAAATACAGATGCAAGCGTAGATAAACCGGCCCCGATAATATTCATCCAGATGTAGAGGCGGTTAGATATTGTCACGGCTTTCACCAGCAACAATAAATATGCGAGGAGGAGGATGGAGACACCAATAGTGCCGATCCAGTCAACAGTAGTCATAACTTAATAAATTTAATTACAGAACCTGATTGAGTTTCGCGGAGGAAGTAGATCCCGGGTTGCCAATTTGAAACATCGATTTCAAAAGGAAGCTGACAATAGACAGTAGACGAGGAAGCAGCCCAAAGCAAGACTCCAAATGCATTGAAGATTTCAATCGGGGCTTCTGTGTTCTTTTTAATATTTGAATCGAAACAACAAATTGATAATTTATACAAAACGGGATTTGGAAATGCTTCTAATGTTTTTTCAATTTTAATTTCTGGCACAATAATATTCAAGTTATCAAAGTTGGAGAGAATAGATGTTTGTCCGAAATATTCAACAAGAAAAATTAAACTGTCTTTGCAAAACAATCCACGTTGTCCCCATTGTGCTGGCCTGTAGAATTCCAGCCCATGTTTATAATATCCGGTTTGCGTAATGGTTGACTTATCGAATGCATACAATCCTGCTTCCTGGTAGTCGAGATAAAGTCCGAATGCATCAGCTGCAACATAATTAGGATCAATCACAGGCAGCGAATTCGTTCCGCCAACTTGTGTAAGTAAATTACTTCCGTTGTAAGCATATTTTTCAATGCCGCTAGGCAGACCGGAGACATACGCATACAAGGTATCATTAGATAAAGCGATACCATGAAACTGCTGCAAAAATGTGACAGGCATATTCACCAGTTGCTGATAATTATTGCCAAGGTCATATACGTACATGTTGCTGGTAGTGGACAGGAATAATTTTCCGCTTGCAGTTACCTCAATATCCTCTACCTGTCCTGCCGGAGTAAGGATTGTATCTACAGATGGATTATTTATATCAGAAACATCGTAACAAATAACATTCTTTGATCCGAAGCCAAGAAAGACGGGTTTCTGTATTGCCAGGGCTTTGTCCTGCCAGACTAATTCTTTGTAATAATCTGTGATCACCAGTCCACTGTTGGGATTCAGTGAAGATATCAGCATTAAATCGCTTGCCCTGTAAATCCTGAAATCATCTTCAGTGTAATTAAAACTGAAAATATAGTTTCCTGTTTTGTCATAATGGATACCGTAGCAGGAACCAATCGTAACTACTGAGTTAATCAATACAGGATGTTGCAAATCGCTGATGTCAAATTGTTTGAAGCCATAACCTTCCTGCGCAACAACCATCCTGTTTCCGGATTGATCACTCGCGCAATTCCATCCCCCGGTTAGCGTCAATCCAAGGTTTACAGGCGAGAAAATATTTGTGATGTCCAGTGTTTTCACACCATACCATTCTGAGGCCACATACATTTTTTGGTTTCCCACTGCCACGTCAAAGTGCCAGAGACCTGCATTGATGTCGGTGATGAAATGCACATTATTTGGACTGGAAACATCATACACATAAACATAACCTGCAGTATCACCAGCGGCAGAAAGAGAATCACTCATTCCATTCGTAGCGAAATAAAGTGTGTCGTTGACCAATTGTCCGCTGATGGGTCCTGCGATATAAAAATTAAAGCCGCCACCCAGCGTGTCACTATGCACTATTACAGGCAATAGCGGGTTAGAAATATTAAGCGAATAAAAAATTCCTTTCGGATTGCCGTTCTGCCAGCTCTCAGTTCCTCCCAATACATTCAGCAATGGAACGCTTTGAGAAAACAATACATTTTCAGGATCTGCAAAGTCCTGTTCATAAAAGGAAAGCTCTGTCATTGTTGGAATATCCCAGGTGTGAATTCCTGTTTGTGCATTTGTACCGTAAGCAGTTGTAAATGCCAGCAGGTTATTCTTCACATCTACACCTCGCACAAAACTATTTCCTGTCTGAAAGGCAAATGTATTTGCAAGCGAAAGAGAATTATTGGATGTGTTGAAATAAAATATAGCCATCATTCCTTTGTAAGAAACAAGGATGCTGTCGCCATAAAATGCCATGTTATATGCAGCCTGGTTGAGACTGTCGGGAACGTATTGATCAATTATTGTTGGCTGAGTTGGAATTGTGAGATCCCAGACTGAAAGTCCGTCATGGTTGGCGCAAACATAAAGCCTGTTATTGTGAACTTTGATATCATCAATATTCGAAACGAAACGGTATTCGAATGTTTTGTTGTAGGGAACCGGAGTATTGACATCATAGACCTGGAGGGAATTGCCGGCTCCTGTATATAGCAATCCATTGGAATATTCAACTGCATAGCACCCGGCACCGGTGGTTGAAGAAATATATTGCAGGTTATTTTGTCCGTTGGAAACTATTGATGCTGTGAAGGCGAATAGAAAAATGATTGTTTTCATCCATCATGAATTTAATTGGACGAATGTGAAGGTAAAGAGTTCGCTTATATGCCGGGCCTTGCCGGAAAATAATTTTTCACGACATCCCGATAGTTAACAGGATTAGATGAGATCTTTTCTAATATGTGTTTAGCTAGAATAAGCCTGGTTTATACGTCAATCGGTTACCATTAAAAAAAATGATAAATCGTTTCCACCACATGTGCTTCCATGACCTGATCTTCCTTGTTCTTCCTGTTTATAGAAACTTCAATGCGTGTGGAGGATTCATTCAACGGCACAACCTTCATTGTCATGTTGGATTTTTTCAATAAAATTCCTGACAGCTTTACTGCATGAATGATTCCTGATGAAGCATCAGCAGACTGAACTTTGAATCCCCTTTTTTTACAAACCTGAGATAGCAAATGAAAAACATCTTCATATCGATATCCCACGAACCCGAATTGCATGATTTCCCCTTTTGAGTTCGCGAACTTATCGCAGCAACATTAAAGGAGGATTAAGAGAAAGGTGAATTCATCATTTACTCAGGAAGGCTTTCCATGGCTTCCAATAAAAGTCTGCCCAGCCGGATTTAAGACTTGTTGCCTGGTTATCCGGAACATTTGCATGCACCATCGTGAGCAGCGCATTTTTTCCCTGCTGTTTAAAAGACAGAATAAATGTAGAATCCATTTCCTCGTTGCTCCAGTCACTTGCGCGCCAGCTTTGCACAATCAGTTTGCCTTTTATCAGTTGCAGGCTTTTTCCAAAACAGTATCCGCCATGTGCTGAATATTTTGCACCTTCTTTGGCAGTGATCTTTGCCTCTTCGCCACCGGTAATTTGTGAATGAAGCTTGCTGTCCAAAAACATTTTATAAAGTTCAGTTGCCTGTTGGTTTTTGAAAACGATTTTTTGGGTGATTGTTTTTGCCATAATAAAATGCGAGATAAATATTTTTTTAAATTTTTATTTGAACCGAGATCGCTTACCAACTATTTATGACAAGGTTACTGCAGGTTTTCCAAGTCATCAAGGTCTTTTGAACGACCGCTTTCTCTTTTTGAATTTATGAGATCGCGAAAATCAATAACACGTACTTTCAGTCCATCCACTTTCATCTCGACAGCTTTAGCGGAACACTTGTCATATTCCAGCCCTTTTACTTTAGTTAGAATATCAATTGAGACCGGAGGTTTTCCAAATGTAAATACATCTAATGTCGGATTGATTAAGAAATTATTTTCTGTCATGTCGAAAACCGGCATACCGAATTTCGCAAAAGCAAGTTTCAATTTTTGATAATTTATTGCAGTTTTATTAACCCAAAAATCAAGATCCCCTGTGTTGCGTGAATAGCCATGTAACACTACAGCATATCCACCAATAACAAGGTATTCAACGTTGCATCTGTTTAATGCTTTAATAAAATCACGAAAATCCTTATGAAAGATGTTTCCCATGCTTAGCCAATGTTTTTCCTCATCGAAAAAACCGTTCTGTCCAACCGGGGAGGGTTATTGAGATCGAAATTGTAGGCAACACTATTCAGGTAAAATGTAGCGGCTAACCTTTCATCAATTGTTTTATCCTTCCAATAATTTATTGCAGGTTCATTTACTTCCAAACTATGCATCGAAAAAGCAGTACGGTCTAATTTAAATTTCATCATCAACGAATAATTTGCGTTTATTCTTCCTGCAACACAATTCTTTTCGGCACAGATTTGAAACGTTTGTTACCTGTCATCATTTTCAGGTTGGCAAGTTCCAATTCAGTGAGAAAGCGAAATTTGCTTCGTGGCAGATCTTTTTTCGTAAGACCTGCATAGAGCACGCGGTCCAGTTTGCTGATTCGGTAGCCGAAGTGTTCAAATATCCTGCGCACAATCCTGTTGCGTCCGCTATGCAATTCAATACCGATGATTGATTTATCGTCAGGAGAGTAAGAAATTTCGTCTGGCTTGATCACTCCGTCTTCAAGCATCAATCCATTTCCGATTTCCTCAAAGTGTTCATTCCTCAGATTTTTATCCAGATGCACTTCGTAAACTTTCTGCACCTCGAAACTCGGATGGGTAAGTTTGTCTGCGAGGTCACCGTCATTGGTAAAAAGTAAAAGTCCTGTTGTATTTCTGTCAAGCCGGCCTACCGGGTAAACGCGTTCTTTGCATGCATGCTTGATCAGGGACATCACTGTCTGGCGATTCTGCGGATCGTCAACAGTCGTGATATAATCTTTGGGCTTGTTGAGTAAAAGGTATACAGGCTTCTCTGATTTCAGTTTTGCATCGTTGTATTTTACTACATCACCCGGCTGAACTTTAAATCCCAATGTTGTAACAACTTCTCCATTCACTGAAATAACACCTGCGCCAATCAAATCATCCGCTTCCCTGCGCGAACAAATTCCTGCATTGGAAATATATTTATTCAGGCGGATAGTTCCGTCATCAACTTTCGGTTCTTCAGAGACGCTGGGTTTGCTGTATGTGCG
>JBDTTM010000321.1:0-4996 GCA_039930605.1 Bacteroidota bacterium | reverse complement strand
TTATTCACAGCGCGAAATAATCAATTCCTAACGACCAATGCATCCATTATTTCAGAATTTAATTAAATAATCCTCCGCTGAATTACTAACTAAAAACAGAACCAACATTTCAATAGTTACATATTACTTATTACATATTACATCCTCTTACCTTTCATCAAATAATATTTCTCTTCAACTTTTAATCATCGTTCCTGCTTGAACCCCGTACTCAAAATAGCAACCCGTGGCTCCGATCTCGCCCTCTGGCAAGCGAACCACATTGCGTCTAAGCTGAACGCAATCGGGTTGAAAACGGAGTTGAAGATCATCAAAACACAAGGTGATAAAATTCAACACCTGAGCCTGGAGAAACTGGAAGGCAAAGGATTTTTCACAAAAGAAATTGAAGATGCATTACTGAATAATGAAGCGGACCTGGCTGTACATTCTCACAAGGATTTACCCACAGAACCTCATCCTGATTTAATCATTGCTGCCGTCTCAGATCGCGAAGACCCATCTGAACTTTTATTGATCAGGAAAGAAAGTGTAGATGTGAAACAGAAATTATCTCTGAAAAAAAATGCAATCGTCGGGACTTCTTCATCACGGAGAAAATCACAATTGCTGGCTTTCAGAAAAGACATCGAACTCAAAGACCTGCGCGGGAATGTTCCTACGCGTATTGATAAATTACGAAAAGAAAATTACGATGCCATCCTCATTGCTGCTGCCGGTGTTGAACGGCTGGAACTTGACATTTCAGATTTGCATGCAGAGAAATTAAACCCGAAGGAATTTGTTCCTGCCCCTGCACAGGGAGTGTTGGCCATACAGATCCGTAAAGGAGAAAAGGAACTCTGGACAAAATTGCAATCGATCAACCAATCGTCTGTTGCAATGCAGATAGGTGTTGAACGAAAAGTATTGACTCTTTTCCACGGAGGGTGCCAGATGCCTGTTGGTGCATATTGTGAGTATGATGAGGACAAAGAAGTTTTCAAGGCATGGGTTTCCAAATCCACAACCTGGGATCAGCTTCCTGTCGGCATTTATGTTGAATCAAAAAATCAGGAATCACTTGCAGAAAAAATTGTTGCAAAAATAAAATCAATCAAACCGACAAGGGTCTTCATTTCAAGGAATCCAAGGAAAGATGATTATTTCCAACATGTGCTTTCGCATCATGGTTTTTCTGTTGAAGGAAAATCATTGATTGAAATGAATTCCATTCCCATCAGAAGTGTTCCTGTAACAGATTGGATTTTCTTCTCATCCAAAAATGCCGTGACTTTTTTCTTTTTGCAAAAACCGGAATTAGGTGATCAGAAATTTGGATGCATCGGAAAATCCACTGCTGAAGCCATTCGCAAATATGGAAAGCGCGCAGACTTTATCGGCTATTCCACAGACACAAAAATGACAGGGAAACAATTTGCTTCGCGTGTTGGAAGCGGCACTGTTTTATTTCCGATGGCTAAAGGAAGTATGCGCAGTATTCAAAATGGTTTTGTGAAGTCCGGGCAAACGATTGACCTTACCGTTTATGAAACACTGAAAACAGATGTACAGATACAGGTATCGGATTTTGATATTTTTCTTTTCACAAGTCCTTCGAATGTGGAGGCCTTTTTTGAAAAGAACAGACTTACAAACTCACACAAAGTAATTGCCATGGGAGACGCCACAGCCTCTTCTTTAAAAAAATTCGGCATCTTCCACCCCACCGTCCCGGAAGGGTTTGATGATGTTTCATTGTCCCGTGCCGTATTCGGAGTTTCTTCCATATAGGTCTTTAATTATTACATCCTTAAATATTACATATTACTTCTTTTATGCTTCACCGTCCCAGAAGATTACGCACCTCTCCCATCATTCGTGAACTCGTTGCTGAAACGAGACTGAGTAAGGACATGTTCATCTATCCTTATTTCGTAACGAAAGGAAAAAACAAGACCAAAGCAATTGAAGCCATGCCTGGCATCAGCAGGTTTTCAATTGATCAACTTATTCCTGATGTGGAAAAAGGTTTGAAAGTAGGCGTGAATAAATTATTGTTGTTTGGTGTTGGAGAAGATAAGTCCGAAGATGCACATTCATCGCATGATGAACACTCCATAATCGCAGATGCTGTCAGGGATCTAAAACAAAAATTCGGAAGTGATTTATTTATTGTTACTGATGTTTGTCTTTGCGCATATACAACACATGGTCACTGCGGAATGCTCCATGGAGATTATGTTGACAATGATTCATCCTTACCTGTTTTGGCAAAGATGGCATTGGCGCATGCACAAGCCGGTGCCGACATGATTGCACCGAGTGATATGATGGATGGCCGTGTTGCTGCTATCCGCAATTTGTTAGATGGAAATGGGTTTGTAAATACGCCCATAATGAGCTACTCGACTAAGTTTGCCTCTGCATACTATGGACCATTCCGCGAAGCTGCAGATTCAGCCCCGGGTAAAGGTGACAGGAAAAGTTACCAGATGGATTACAGGAATGCAAGGGAAGCATTGAGGGAAGCTCAGCTGGATGAAGATGAAGGAGCAGACATCCTCATGGTAAAGCCGGCGCTTGCTTATCTTGATATAATTAAAACAGTGCGCGAAAACACATTGTTGCCTGTTGCATGTTACAACGTTTCAGCAGAATACAGCATGGTAAAAGCTGCAGCCAAAGCCGGGTACATTGATGAGCAAAAAATCACGATGGAAAATATGTTTGCTTTTGCAAGAGCCGGTGCTGATATCATCATCAGTTACCATACGCGGGAAATTTTTGCGAAGAAGTGGCTGTAATGGTTCGAATAACGAAAGACTACAAATCTACAAATAACAGCCTTGAGATTCGTGTCCTTTTTTTACAAATCCTCCATTCGAAAATTTGTGTATTCGTAGATTCGAAGCGTTTCGATATTCGTATCCCTTAGTTACCGAACATCCCCCCAATTTTATCTTTCAGTCCACCTGCGATATCGCCGACAGAACCAGTTCCTCCTTTCATAAAGGACTCAACCTGGCTTCCGACTCCTGCAGGCATTTTATCTTTTAGAAAAGTTACTACGGTGTTTACAGCAGTTGTTGCCTGTGCTTCTGTGATTCCTGTTTTTTCCGAAACCATTTTAATTAACGCTTCCATTTTGTCCTCCTTTTTTTAGAATTAATAATAAATTAAAAATTGACCTAGTAAAGGTAATCATTATAAAGGAAGCGGTACGAATATCGAAAGCTTACGAATTTCCGAATATGCGAATTACGAATAACCGCAAGGGATGTACGAATAGCGAAAGACTACGAATCTACAGATGACAGCCTTGAGATTCGTGTCCTTTTTTTACAAATCCTCCATTCGAAAATTTGTGTATTCGCAGATTCGGAGCGTTCCGCGATTCGTACCGTATAAGATTCGTAGTCTTTCATTATTCGCACCTTATATATTCAATTCTTTTTTAAGAATGCTTCCGAACTGTTTCTCCCATTACATTTCAAGGTAACAAAATAAGAACCCACCGGAAGGTTTTTGATATCAACAGAATTGTTCTTTAAGACGCCGGAAATAATTAAAGCACCGCTTGTCGAAGTTATTTCATACTTAATATTTCCAAATGTGGTTCTACCTTTGAAATTAATTTCCAAAACATCTTTGGCTGGATTTGGAAAAACGTCAAATACTTTCTCAAACTCTGTCTTATTAATTCCGGTCATGCCTTGTCCCTGCACGATGCTGATAAACTGGCTGCAACTAACATTTGTAAAAGTCTCCATTCCTCCTCCAAGCCATTCCACTTTTATTGAATCAACCGTGTTTGCATTGCCCAAACCAAAATGTGCGCGCAAATCATTTTCTCCGTTGTAAGAAGTCTGCGCAGAAATTTCCCTCATCTGCCAAACCGCTATACCATTGATCGTTGCCTTCACTCTTACTTTCGTGCCTATTGCAGATTTATTGGTTGTGATGCCAACCAGTTGAATTGTAATCCAGCAATTTGAATTTCCATCATTGTGATAAAGAAGATCAGAGCGGTCGATGCCATTGAACCTGCATGTTGCAACGGCTAAATCTTCGAAGCCATCATTGTCATAATCTCCGAATGCACATCCATACGACCAATCCAGGTCTGTTGCAGGCGCAGTGTTGTCCACTCTTGTAAATGAACCATTGCCATTATTGAGGTAAAGAAAATTGAACTGCAATGTTGCCGTAACAAACGAATTGGTCACAAATAAATCAACGTCACCGTCATTGTCGATATCACTCCACGAAGAGCTGAAAGAATTTGCATTGCTTTTGGAAACTGTATCAGCAATTATTTTGGTAAACACAAATGCCCCGTCATTCCTGAACAAGCCATTGTTACCGGCATCGTTGGCCAGAAATACATCCAGGTCACCATCGTTATCATAATCGGCCCAACTGCTACTCATCGTATTTCCGAAATCATTTACCAGCGCACCAATAATCTGTTTTGTAAAAACACCTCCACCATCATTCCTGTACATTTCTTCATTCTGACCGCTTTCATTCGAAACAAAAAGATCAAGGTCGCCGTCGCTGTCGATGTCAGTCCAGTTTACCGAACGTGAGTCCGAGACATCATTCACCATTGAGCCAGTTATAATTTTTGTAAATGCATTTCCGCCATCGTTATGAAAGAGAAGATTTTTATTTGTGCCTGCGCTATTGGTGACGTACAAATCCAGTAATCCATCCATGTCATAATCTCCCCATGAAGCCGTTTCACAAAAACCTCCGCTGGTATTCACAATGCCGGCAAACTTTGTAAATGTTCCGGTGCCATCATTTGTATAAAACAGGTTACTGGTATTGTACCAGTTCACGACATAACAATCCAAATCACCATCGTTGTCACAATCGGCCCAGGTTGCGCCATCAGAAGGTTGGTTGTCTCGTACAATCGTATCGGTGGCGACAGGTACAAATCCCCCGATGCCATTGTTGATATAAAGCAAGTTGTTCTGCCCGCCTTGCGGACCGTTGGAAATAAATA
>JBDTTM010000320.1:0-4997 GCA_039930605.1 Bacteroidota bacterium | reverse complement strand
TCACCACGATGGATGCTTGAGTCCATCTCAATAATATATTTGTCTGGAGCAATTGATTCGATGCTTTTAGCAGAGGGGAATGAAAACAACAACAGCAGAATTGGAATTAGTTTTATCTTTTTTTATAATGGAGTTTTGATTTATTATTATTAAATCCTGAATTGCAAACGCTTTTCTTGTTTGATAAATTAAGCTGCTTCACAGGATCTATAGTTTGCGATTAACGCAACAGTTTTGGTGAGCATGGGAAACTCGCTTGCCTTATCAAAAAAGAAATCGGCACCGACCTTAAAGCAATAGTTTTTGAAAATTGGTTTCTCGTAATTGGAGAACATAATAACCTTAGTGGATGGGGAGGTTGTTTTTATTTTGCGAAGAAGTGACATTCCCATACGCACAGGCAGATGCACATCAAGGATGACGGCATCAATTTTTATCAGGCTCAACATGTTGAGTGCTTCGGCTTCGCTGCGTACTGCGCCTGCATTAATCTGACTTTCATTTTCCATCAGTAGTTCTTTGATGCGCGCGCGGGCAAGTTCTGAACTGTCCACGATTAATATATTTAGTTTGGTTTTCATCAGCTCATTGTTTGTTAGCTTGCAGGATGCAAAGCAACAGCAAACACAAATCGCGTTAAATAGTTGGCTGCCTCTATGTTCTGTAAATTGAACGTGACAGGGCGTGTAGCTGTTTACACTACAGGCTGAGACGGTTCAGAATGAAGCTCAACAGGTTGAAGAATGTATTCAAAAAAATATGTAAGAAAAATACTATTCGGTAAACAATTATAAGACAAATAAAAAAACCGGATAGGTGCATGCTTAACAGGTACCTGATATAGCATCAATGACTCTTCTGCTTCATTACCCTTAGTATCATCCCCCACAAATGATCATATGGAATAAGTTCGCTCATTTCCCTGTCTTGCTGGGTGCGGGTGTTGAAGCTGCGCAGGCGGTTGTAAAATTTTTCTCCCATACGTTCAGCTTTCTCTAAATCAAAATCATATTTATAAAGAAGCAGCAGGAGCTTTGAAAAATAATAGCTGCGGTAGTGTTTCCTGCGGCTTATGTGACGGGATACATACATGCGGAAACTTTCGCCAAACTCAAGAAGGCGGTCTAAAGAACAATGGTCTTTACCACATCAGCGAGGAAGATGGGGGTGTGGTGATTGATGTCGATGTGGATCCTCGGAACAAACAAGCAAGAGGTTTAAAATCCTATACAGTCATTGTCAATTGAATATATGGAAGTCACCAAGTGCCGGTCAAACTGGATTATTAATGTGTGAATTATACAACTCTTATCTGGAATTGTGTAACATTTTTCAGAATATTCATTCACACCTTACGCGCACACTAGAAAGAATGAATAGCGACCTTAAAATTCTCCTTGTTGAGGATAACCCTATTGATGTTAGGCTTATCAGGGAGTTTCTGAAAAAATCTTCCTACGGTAATGCCACACTATTTGACGTTAAATGCATTCAAGATGCGCTAATCTATTCAAAAGAGGAGATTCTTGTACTTCTCCTTGACCTTGGCTTACCTGACAGTTACGGCTCAGAGACAGTCAGGTTAATTCGCGAACATTTTCCTGACAGTGCAATCATTGTACTCACCGGGTTAGATGATGACACTGTTGTAGCAGAATCACTGAGATTAGGAGCTCAAAATTATCTTACTAAAAACCAAATAGACAGCAAAGTATTAGATAAAACAATACGCTTTGCAATGGAGCGCAATGTGTTTGTACGTAAACTTAAAAAAATAGACAATGAATTAATACATGCCAATCGACTATATGCCTTTATCAGCCAGATTAATCAAACCATTGTCCATTCGCAAAACGAACAAACTGTATTTAAAAAGGCATGTAAGATTGCAATTGAATATGGGAAGTTCAAATCGGCATGGATAGGGTTGTTTGATCACATTAATAAAAAAATAAATCTTATTGAAGAGTTTGGTTTGATGCACCAGGATATTGTTCTCTTTACAAATACTCCATACGACAAAAAAGGCCCACAGGAACATGTCCTGCGCACAGATACTTACTTTGTTTGCAATAACATTCAATCTGATCTTGAATTAAGCAGCTGGAAGCCAATTTCAGCAACAAGAGATTGGAATTCCTGCATGGTATTACCCTTGCGGAAATCTGGTAAAATAATAGGTACATTGAATTTGTATTCTGACGAAATAGACTTCTTTAATAAAAAGGAAATAGCATTGCTTATGGAAGCAGCAGGTGATATTTCCTTCGCTTTGGACATTTTTGAAAAAGATAAACAGAGAATACATACGGAACAGAGATTAAAACAAAGCGAATTTCGATACCGTGAATTTTTTGAAACCGCACCTGAAGTTATTATTGTAATGGATGCTGAGACTGGCTCCTTTATTGACTATAACAACAATGCATTGAAGCTTTTCAAATTATCAGGAGTACAATTTCTTAAAAAATCTCCCTCTGAGGTAAGCCCTCCAATGCAGCCGGATGGAAAAACATCAGCAGAGAAAGCGACCGAAATGATTCAATCTGCGATGCATGGTGAAAATCCCATATTCGATTGGGTGGTCCGTGATTCTGAAGGAAAAGATATTTTTTGTGAAGTGCGACTAACGTTATTTACCAACCCGGACAGGAAATTGATCCGCTGCAACCTCTTTGAAATTACGGCACGAAAAAAAGCCGAACAAATACTTCTGCAATCACAATTGAACCTGCAAGCCATATTCGAACACACTCTCGAAGGTTTTATCCTTACAGATGCACAAGGCGTTCTGAAGGTTTTTAACAGCACAGCCTTTGACCTCATTTTTCTGAATACAGGCCATGAAATAAAAGCCGGAAAGAGTATTTATGAGTTTATGCACGATTCTAAAAAGGAGAATTACAGGAATATTATCTCGAAAGTTTTGGCAGGAGAGACCGTTGAATACGACCACAGTTATCAAAGAACAAATGGCGAGGTAAAATGGTTTAACTGGACAAAAAATCCTGTTTACAAAGACGGAAAAGTAGATGGAATCTGCATTACTATCCGAGACATCACTCGACATAAAGAAGCAGACCAAGCACTTCTTAATTCCCGGTCAAATTTCTCTGCCATTATTGAAAACACTGATGCATCCATTTATAGCCTGGACCGGGACTACAGATACGTCACATTTAACAAACTTCTTCATGACACGCTGAAACAGGTTTATGATCTGGATATAAAGCCCGGTGATAATGTTTACAGTTTTCTGGACAAGCTAAATCCTTCCGAAG
Source organism: Bacteroidota bacterium (assembly GCA_039930605.1). Classification (GTDB taxonomy): domain Bacteria; phylum Bacteroidota; class Bacteroidia; order AKYH767-A; family 2013-40CM-41-45; genus JAPLDB01. The sequence goes on along the minus strand of JBDTTM010000320.1, from coordinate 1,716 downwards.
CCAAAGAATGGAGAGAAGTTTACTCCAAAGCTCTGCGTGGTGAATCCGTTAAGTTTGAAAAAGAATTTCACATTGATGACTTTTATAATTGCTCAAGTTTTTCAATACATCCAATCTGGGAAATGGAGGAAGTAATCGGGCTTTCATGCTTCGCCTTTGACATTACAAAGCAAAAACAGGGCGAACTTCAAAAAGAGAAAATGACGGCAGACATTATTCAACGAAACAAAAACCTCGAGCAGTTTTCTTATATCGTATCGCACAATCTGCGGGCCCCGATAGCAAACATTATTGGATTCTCCGACCTGCTTAAATCGGGAGACCATGGAGCGGAAACAATAGCGGAAATCAATGAAGGGCTTTCCACTTCGGTTAGAAAATTAGATGACGTTATAAAAGATCTAAATCATATACTTCATATAAAGGGAAACGTGAGCGAGGAAAAGGAACCGGTAAACTTCACTCAACTTGCTACTGATATTTACATAAGTATTGAAACCCTGATTGCAAAAGAGGAAGCGATTATTGCATGGGACTTTACAAAAGTAAATGAAATGCTCACAATCAAAAGTTACCTATACAGCATTTTCACCAATCTTATTACAAACAGTATTAAATATAGACAGCCTAATATTCCTCCGGCAATAAAAATAAGAAGTTTTAATCTCGATCATAAAACCATTCTCACGTTTACAGATAACGGAATGGGCATTGATCTTGAAAAGAAGGGCGACCAGGTATTTGGATTATACAAACGCTTTCATACAAACCGGGCTGAAGGAAAAGGGATGGGATTATTTATGGTGAAAACCCAGGTTGAAACAATCGGTGGAACAATCAGAATCAGCAGTGAAGTAAATAAAGGAACAGAATTCAGAATCGAATTTACTAATATTGTGAACCATGAATAGGTCGCCTCACTTTATTGTTGTTGATGATGACCCGATAAACAACATGATTTGCCGCATAACTATTAAAAAGGTATCGCCACTGTCGGATATTCAACATTTCCCACGAAGCATTTGAATACATCTCCACTCAATATACAGATATGGAAGGTCTGGCCATTTTATTTCTCGATATAAATATGCCGGGCTGGGATTTTCTTGATAATTTTGATAATCTAACTGAGAAAATAAAAAACAAAATAATAATTTACATGCTATCTTCATCAATTGATCCCTCCGACAAGCAAAAAGCCTTAGAAAATAAAAATGTTGTCAGGTATCTTGAGAAACCACTTTCAATTACAGCAGTATCCCTAATTTTAGATGAACAAATTAAAACCAATCTCTAACTTCACCATTGCCGATTTCCTAATGTAAAAAGTTGTTCTGTCGAGGAACCGATTTCTTATAATATTTATAAGTGCAAAATCAAATTACAGTTAAAATCTTCTCACTTGTAAATTACGAATGAGCCGCTTTATTCATTAACTTGCAGTCTTTGCCGGCCATCGACTTTATTTATTTGCCAACTTTTTAAACAAGGCAGTCATGGTTTTTTTTTCACAGCACTAAACATAATGATGGCTAATTGCCTGCATCTGTCAGGTTATTCGACTCGCAGTAAAAGATATTAATTCACGAATTCCAACTCAAATATTTTGAACAGCAAATTAAAGATATTACATCTCGAACATTTGCCTACCGATGCTGAATTAGTCGATAGAGCTTTGGAAAAAGGGAATATAAAATTTGAAAAATTGGTCGTTGA
>JBDTTM010000319.1:0-4999 GCA_039930605.1 Bacteroidota bacterium | reverse complement strand
ATACCGTCCCGCTCTGCGATCGGGGCTACTTTAGTGAGCCAGCATTTTCTAAACTTAAATCAATAGTGCTATCACCTGGTAAAAGTTGTTGACAGGCAAATGGAATTATTCTAATCCTTATAATTCTTATTTTCCTGTTTTTCATAGGCGAACGTTATGTACTTTCGCGCTCCGTTTCATAAAATTACCGTGACAAAGAAGATCCGCACAGCATTAATTTCGGTTTATCATAAAGACAACCTGGAGCCTGTCATTAAGCAGCTTCACCGGCTTGGCATACAACTGATAACAACGGGCGGTACACAACAATTTATTGAAAAACTCGGCATTCCTGTTGTTACCGTTGATTCAATTACTGACTATCCTCATATTCTTGGAGGACGGGTAAAAACGCTTCATCCGAAAATTTTTGGAGGAATTCTGAGAAGAGATGACAATGAAAGTGATCAGGTTGAAGTAAAGGAGTACCAGATTCCGGCTATTGACCTTGTGGTGGTTGACCTTTATCCTTTTGAAGATACAGTTTCAGCAGGAGGAAACCTGGATGAAGTGATTGAGAAAATTGACATTGGCGGCATTTCTTTGATTCGGGCAGCGGCAAAAAATTACAATGATGTATTGATCATTCCTTCACGTGAACAGTACCCGTTTTTACTCGAACTTCTGGAGACTAAAGAAGGTTCGTCTTCGCTTGATGACAGGCACCTGATGGCTACGCATGCGTTTAAAATTACTTCGCATTATGACACTGCCATATTCAATTATTTTAACAGGGAAGAAAAGGTTCAGGTATTCAAACAGAGTGTGCTGAATTCCAGGTCGCTGAGGTATGGTGAAAACCCTCATCAACGTGGCGTCTTTTATGGTAAGTTCGATGAGCTTTTTGATCAGCTAAACGGCAAGGAAATTTCCTATAACAACCTGCTCGATATTGATGCTGCTGTTTCCCTGATCACAGAATTCACGGAACCAACTTGCGCAATACTCAAGCATAACAATGCATGTGGAATTGCATCGAGAGATTCACTATTAAATGCCTGGAATGATGCGCTTGCCGGTGATCCCGTTTCTGCTTTTGGAGGAATTATTATCGTCAACCGCAACTTAGACAAAGAGGAGGCTGAAGAGATGAATAAACTTTTCTTTGAAGTTCTCATTGCGCCATCCATATCAACTGCTGCATTTGAAATTCTGAAACAGAAGAAGAACCGCATTATACTCCTTCAGAAGAAAGTAAAGTTACCCGCCAGGCAATTCCGCTCACTCTTAAACGGAGTAGTTGAACAGGACAGGGACTCCAGAACTGAAACGCCTTCTGATATGAAAACAGTTTCCCAGGTTGAACCGACTCCTGCGCAGCTTTCTGATATGGAATTTGCCAATAAACTGGTGAAGCATACTAAATCAAACACGATTGTACTTGCAAAAAATAAGCAGTTGCTGGCAAGTGGTACAGGCCAGACATCACGGGTAGACGCCCTGGAACAAGCCATTGCCAAAGCCAAACACTTTAAATTTGATTTGAAAGGAGCAGTGATGTCCAGCGATGCATTCTTTCCGTTTCCTGATTGTGTCGAGATTGCGCACAATGCTGGAATTGCCGCCGTGATTCATCCCGGAGGCTCAATAAAAGACCAGGAATCTATTGACTTCTGTAATAAAAACGGAATGGCAATGGTGATCACTGGTACAAGGCACTTTAAACACTAAATAATTATGGCCTGAACATCTCAGGTCTACTTTTGTTGATGTGTAAGTTAATAATATTCAGTCATTCCGGTTTTGGCGGAACTTCTAATCAGCACTTTCGTATAGATTTTTCCTACACCAACTAACCTTTAACGATTAATTAAGCCCGCATGGGACTCTTCGACTTTCTAACACAGGAAATTGCCATCGACCTCGGTACGGCAAACACCCTAATTATTCACAACGATAAAGTTGTTGTGGACGAGCCGAGTATCGTTGCAATTGATCGCCAGACTTCGAAAGTACTTGCCGTGGGCAAACAGGCGATGATGATGCATGGTAAGACGCATGAGAACATCAAGACCATTCGTCCTTTGAAGGATGGTGTAATTGCTGACTTCGATGCTGCTGAGCACATGATCCGGGGAATGATCAAAATGATCAACCCGAGTAAGGGATTGTTTCAGCCATCACTGAAGATGGTAATCTGCATTCCTTCCGGAATTACAGAAGTTGAGAAACGTGCAGTGCGTGACTCGGCCGAACATGCCGGGGCCAAAGAAGTTTACCTGATACATGAACCGATGGCTGCAGCCATAGGAATCGGCATTGATGTGGAAGAGCCAATGGGAAATATGATCATTGATATTGGTGGTGGTACCAGCGAAATTGCTGTGATAGCTCTTGGCGGAATCGTTTGTGACCAATCCATTCGTGTTGCAGGTGATGGTTTCACGAATGATATCTGGGATTACATGCGCAGGCAGCACAACATCCTCATCGGTGAGCGTTCAGCAGAAAAAATAAAAATTGAAGTCGGATCGGCATTGCCGGAGTTGGAAAATCCACCACCGGATTATGCCGTTCATGGTCGCGACCTGATGACAGGTATTCCGAAGGAAATCACCGTCAGCTATATTGAAATTGCCCATGCCCTTGATAAGTCGATTTCGAAAATAGAAGAAGCGATACTGAAAGCACTGGAATTGACGCCACCTGAATTGTCGGCTGATATATACCGGACTGGAATCTACCTCACTGGCGGTGGTGCATTGCTTCGCGGACTGGATCAGCGGATTTCCATCAAGACAAAACTGCCTGTTCACGTTGCAGAAGATCCCCTTCGTGCAGTAGTAAGAGGTACCGGAATTGCGCTGAAGAATATCGGCCGGTTTAAATTCCTGATCCCGTAGTCCTAAGTTGGCCTTCGGTCGCCGTAGGCTTGCCGAATGTGAAACAATACACAATTTGCAGTTGGCAAGTAATACAGAATGTACTGCCATATTGTGTTCTTTCAACGATTTTTACAAGGTACCTATATCTTCAAATAAGGCGAATGATAATTTGTTTCTTGCCTAATACCTCTTCCTCTTTGCAACAAGTTAGTCTTCAGAAGGGCTGTTGCTCACTTCCTGTTGCCACCTCTACATGTGATGCATATTTCCAATTACCTGGCTGTGGCTGTGGTATTTATTGCCAACTGCCTATTGTCAACTGATTTATATGCAATCCAATTGCCAACTGCCTACCGCCTACTGATTCATGCGCTCTTTATTCCTCTTCCTTTGGCGTTACAACTTTTTCATTCTCTTCCTGGTGATGGAAACGATTTGTTTTTTTTTCATTGCCCGCAACAGTAATTTTCACCACGCCAGCTACATCAACAGTACCAACACTGCCGCTGCGAAAGTGAATAGTACCGTAAGTGCGATCACCGAATATATTAACCTGTCAAAAGCAAATGAAGCTTTGTCCCGCGAGAACGCTGCCATGCATAGCTTGTTGCCGGGATCCTTTTACATTGACAGCGCATTGAAACAACTTGTTGTGGATACCGTTCATAAACAGCAATACACTTTTGTGACCGCCAAAGTGATTAACAATTCCGTAAACCGAAGGAATAATTATCTCACTCTGAACAAAGGAGGAATGCAAGGGATCAAGCCTGAAATGGGTGTTGTTTGCGCAGAAGGAATAGTCGGTATTGTGAAAGACACCAGTTCTCACTTCTGCTCGGTGCTTTCTTTGTTACACAAGGATACACGCATCAGTGCGAAAGTTAAAAAAAATGGATACATCGGTTCACTCGTCTGGGATGGTAATGATTTTCGCCATGCCTACCTCAAGGACATTGCGTTGCACGTGAAGCTGGCAAAAGGAGATACCATTGTAACAAGTACGTTCTCGTCCATTTTTCCGGAAGGAATCATGATCGGAACGGTAGAGGAATTTGAAGCCAAAGAAGGTGACAATTTTTATTTCATCGTAGTGAAGCTATCAACTGATTTCAGCAACCTGTCTTCCGTTTATATTGTGGAGAATGTGATGAAAGGTGAGCAACAGGTACTCGAAGAAAAACAGACAGATGATCGTTAAAGTCTTTAATAACCTGAAACGTTTTCTGTTCCTCATGCTGGTGCAGATCATCGTGCTCAACCATGTACAGTGGAGCGGGTATGTAAATCCATACATCTATATTTTATTCATCATGCTATTGCCGATGGAAACTCCGAAATGGGCTGTTCTGATGATGGGATTTGCAACAGGGATGACAATTGACATGTTTGGAAATACTGCCGGGTTACATGCCGCAGCCTCTACCTTGCTCGCATTTGCAAGACCTGGAATACTCAACCTGATAGCTCCCCGTGACGGATACGAAGCAGAAACAACATTCACACCTCAAAAGCTCGGACTGAACTGGTTCCTGGCATACGTCATTATGCTTACAGTGATCCATCACTTCTTTTATTTCTATTTGGAAGTGTTTCGTTTCAGCGAATTCTTTTATACTTTTTTCAAAGCGTTGGTTAACTCTGCGATCTCAATTGTGATCATTGTGATCGGAATTTATTTATTCGGTAATCAGTCCAAAGCCAATGAACGTTTCGCAGGGTAGAAGTTCCGTCATCCTCCTGATTTTTTTTGCAGTCGGATTTATTTTCCTGTTGCGCCTGTTTACCATCCAGGTTTTGGACGACAGCTACAAAGTTTCGGCAGACGACAATGCCATTCGGAAAGTAACAGAATACCCCGCACGTGGATTGATTTATGACCGCAATGGAAAATTGTTGGTCTACAACGAACCTGTTTATGATCTTATGATCATCCCGAAGCAGGTTAAAGGTATTGACACCATTCAATTTTGCAAGTTGGTTGGAATTACCCCTGTTGAATTCGCTGACCTGTACCACAAAGCAAAAAATTATTCTCCGGTAAAACCTTCTATTTTTCTCAAGCAACTTTCTGTGGAAACCTATGGAACCTTACAGGAAATCCTTTTCAAGTTTCCCGGCTTCTTTGTGCAGCC
>JBDTTM010000318.1:0-5045 GCA_039930605.1 Bacteroidota bacterium | reverse complement strand
CATGGAAAGTGCAGGTACTCAGACACAGCTTCTCAAAGTAACTGTTGAATAAGATCACATTCAACAACCAATAATCCAAAAGCCCTCTCCGTATTTCGGAGGGGGTTTTCGGTTTTTAATATATGCGAGTACCTTTGGGCAAAATTGACTTTTGTTATGCTTACGATTAAACCGGGGGACATTAAAACAGCACAAATGCATGCGTATTTGCTTGCTTCAATTGCTCCCAGACCTATTGCATTTGCAAGTACAATGGACAGGAATGGGGTTCCCAATCTGGCACCTTTCAGTTTCTACAATGCGTTTGGAAGTCATCCGCCTGTTATTGTTTTCTCACCGGCACGAAGGGTTCGGGACAATACCATCAAGCATACACTTGATAATATTTATGAAACAAAAGAAGTAGTTATCAATGCCGTCAACTATTCAATGGTTCAACAGACATCCCTTGCAAGTTGCGAATATCCCAAGGGGGTGAGTGAATTTATTAAGGCCGGGTTTACACCACTGGCTTCCGAACTGGTAAAACCATTCAGGGTAAAGGAATCACCTGTACAAATGGAGTGTAAGGTGCTCGAAATAAAAGAAACCGGTTCAGAGGGAGGCGCTGCCAACCTGATCGTTTGTGAAATACTGCTGATGCATATCAATGAGCAAATCCTGAATGCCGACTCGAGAATTGATCCCAATAAAATTGATTTGGTAGCGCGAATGGGTGGAGATCTTTATTGTCGCGCATCCGGAGCAGCCTTGTTTGAAGTGGCGAAACCTAATACTAAGCTTGGAATCGGTATTGACCGGATACCTGAACGGATCAGGTTGTCTAAGGTGCTAACAGGAAATAACCTTGGACAATTAGGGAATGCCGATTCGCTTCCTTCCGCAGAAGAGATAGCGATACTCAGCAATTCTGAAGGTGTGAAGGCGATCCTGCATGCTTCAAAAGAAAAGTACGAAATTGAAAACCTGGTTCACATGCAGGCGAAGAAATTACTTGATGAGGGAAATGTAGCTGATGCCTGGAAGATGCTATTGTCAATTTAAAAGAAAATGGATTTATCACTGCCTAATATTCGCGACCTTTCACAGGAGGAATTAAAAAATTTTTTCGGCTCGAAAGGGGAGAAGCCATACCGTGCAAAACAAGTATGGGAATGGCTATGGAAATTCAGCGCACGTTCGTTTGAGGAGATGAGCAATCTCTCAAAAGAAGTCCGTGGCCTGCTTGAAAATAATTTTTCGATTAGGGTCGTAGAAATAGACACCTTCCAGATCAGCAGTGACAGGACTATTAAAACAGCTTTCAGACTCTTTGATGGGAATATTGTTGAAGGAGTGCTGATTCCTACTGATACAAGAATGACTGCATGCGTTTCTTCCCAGGTGGGTTGCAGCCTTACCTGCAAGTTTTGCGCAACAGGAAAAATGGAGCGCGTCCGCAATTTAAATGCAGATGAAATTTTTGACCAGGTAAGCCTGATCCGAAAGCAAAGCATGGAATACTATAATATTCCATTGTCCAACGTGGTGTATATGGGTATGGGAGAGCCATTGCTGAATTACCAGAATGTGTTGAAGAGCGTGGAGCTGATCAATGCCCAGATCGGATTGGGAATGTCGCAACAACGTATTACAGTTTCCACAGCCGGGATAGCGAAGATGATCAGGAAACTGGGAGATGACAACGCTAAATTTAACCTGGCCCTTTCATTGCATGCAGCCAATGACGTGAAGCGGAATAGGATTATGCCGATCAACGAACACAATAACCTGGAAGCGCTGGCTGAGTCATTAAAATATTATCATTCAAAGACTGAGAAACAGGTAACATATGAGTACATCGTGTTCAACAATTTTAATGATGAAATTGCTGATGCAATAGAGCTTGCTGAATTTGCTTCAATAGTACCGAGTAAAATTAACCTGATCGAATACAACCCCATTGACAACGAGAGTTTTTTAAATGCGAAGGAGGATAAACTGATTGCATTTAAAAACTACCTCCACAGCCGGGGATTTATTGTAAATCTCAGGAGAAGCCGCGGGAAGGATATCGACGCCGCGTGCGGACAGCTTGCAAATAAGAACGAGCATGCTGTTGTGAAATTGAAGAAACAGGTGTCTTGAATTATTTTATTTTCTTCGACAATTCAAGGAACCTGCTGTCATTCCTGGTGAAGGCAAATGCCGGCTCTGTTAATAGCCTTGATCGATCACTGAATCCATAATTAATCGCCTCCTGAATTGACTGCAGCGTGCCGGTCTGGTTTTGCTGGTATCCGTAAAGCATGGCTTGCATAAATGCCCTGTCAGGATTTTCCCTGTCAACCAATGAATATACAGCTAAATATTTTTCTGCAGCTGATAAATTCTGCTGTTTAAGTGCATTGTTGGAATACGAATAACAGGCAAGTGATATGTATCCAAGTATCCTGTCGTTCATTGGATTTGCTTTTGTATTCCGCATATGGGTAAGCTCATCACGCCACCAGAAGAGATCTTTCAGTTCAATACACTGTAAATAATTTTGCTTCATCCTGGACTCCAGTTCAAAATTACTGTTTTGTTTTTCACTTGCTGCCAGGAATCTTTTCTCCTTACGAAGAGATTCGAGAGATGAGCTGTAGCTTGTAATGTCTGCAACACCATTTAGGAAGCAGGTCATTTTCATGAGCCGCATTTCTTCCTGTAAAGGATTAGAAAAAGGTTTTGAATTTAAACTGCTAAATTGCTGTACCAAAGTTTTATCAACCGGGGTTATTTTTTTTCCCATCGCCCGAAACCGGATCCAGTAAAAAACATATTGAAATGTAGCAGAATCACTCCACTCATGTTTTCCATTCCATTCAATCAATGCGTGCTGAAGTTTCATGTTGTCAAGTTGATGATCTGTTTGTATCACTTCAGTATAATTCATATCCTTTAGTCCTGTAATGCCTAATGCCGGTGGCAGCATTGAGGAAATTCCCGGCAATCCTGCACCACAATAAATAACAGAGAGAAGAGAAGGTATTTCAGATGCTGCAACCAGCGTTGCTTTCGCGCCGCCTGAAAAACCTGCAAGGGAAATTTGCCTTTCATCAGCATGAAATCGCTGTGTAGCCTCTGCTGAGAGAGTCTGTAATATCAGAGTCGACTGGGTAAAAGGAATTCCATTTTTTGAATCATTGGAACCAATCAATATGACTCCGAATTTCTCTGCAAGTGAAAAGTACTTTCCAATTGGGAATACTCCATCTCCATGTGGATCAGTAAATATCAGTGCGGGTAAAGCGATGTTTGGCGCATATTGATGAGGAAGATAAAGTGCATAAGAGATCCCGGAATTATTTTTGCACGCAACGATCGGAATTATTCTGGAAACCGGAAACGAATCTCTTTCCAGCGCAACTGCCGCAGGCTCTTCAGTTACCGGTTGCTCTTTTTTTTTGTCCGGATCTGAGCATGACAGAAAACAAAACAACCCCGGAATGATGAGCCAGCTTAATTTCATACCTAACAATACCAATGCGAAATAAGAAAGGACTCTTTCGAGTCCTTTAATTATTAATAATATCAATTATGCCATCTCGGCTTCCATGGGGTTTTTCTTCTTCACCTTGCCGGTTCCGAAAGCTTTGCGGACTTTTTCGACGTAGTCGAGTTTCTCCCAGGTAAACAATTCAACTTTTCGTTTCACCGTTTTACCATCAGGGGTTTCAAAAATTTTCTCAACAACCTGTGGCTCGCGACCCATGTGCCCATAAGCAGCAGTTTCACTGTAGATTGGATTGCGAAGCTTCAGTCGTTGCTCAATGAAGTAAGGACGCATATCAAAAACTTCTTCTACTTTTTTGGCGATCTCTCCATCTGTCATGTTCACTTTTGAAGTGCCATTGGTATTCACATAAATACCACATGGTTTTGCAACTCCGATAGCATAGGAAACCTGAACAAGGATTTCATCACAGACGCCGGCGGCTACCAGGTTTTTAGCAATGTGACGTGTTGCATAAGCTGCAGAGCGATCCACCTTGCTCGGATCTTTTCCGGAAAATGCACCACCGCCATGAGCACCGCGGCCACCATAAGTGTCCACAATTATTTTACGTCCTGTAAGACCGGTATCACCATGTGGCCCACCGATTACAAAGTTGCCTGTAGGATTAATATGGTAGGTAATATTTCCGGAAAATAATTTCTGCAAAGAAGGTTTCAATGTTTTCTTCACGCGTGGTATCACAATATTGAGAATGTCTTTTGTGATTTGCGCCTGCATTGCTTTTTGTGCACGGAGGCGTTCCTCAGGTGTATTGTTTTTTGCTTTTACAAATTCATCATGTTGAGTGCTAACCACGATTGAATCAAGACGCTGTGGCTTGTGGTCATCACTGTATTCAATTGTTACCTGGCTCTTGCTGTCAGGACGCAGATACTTCATTAATTTTCCTTCTTTCCGGATGGCAGCAAGTTCAAATAGAATTTTATGCGCGAGGTCCAATGGAAGTGGCATGTAGTTGTCTGTTTCATTGGTGGCATATCCGAACATCATTCCCTGGTCGCCGGCGCCCTGGTCTTCTTTGTTTTTCCTTTCAACGCCCTGGTTGATGTCGCTGCTTTGTTCATGAATTGCAGAAAATATTCCACAGGAATTCGCTTCGAACATGTACTCGCTGTTGGTATAGCCGATGCGGGTGATTACATCCCTTGCAATCTTCTGTACATCCAGGTACACTTTTGATTTGACCTCACCACCCAGTACTACCTGGCCGGTGGTCACAAATGTTTCGCATGCAACTTTGGCCATGGGATCAAACGCCAGGAAGTTATCAATGAGTGCATCACTGATCTGGTCGGCAACTTTATCCGGATGCCCTTCTGAAACGGATTCTGATGTGAATAAGTATGACATGGTACTGATTACTAATTTTACGAATTTACTTATGTTACAAATAACTAATACTTCCTACTTCTTACTTCCTGCTTCCTGCTTCTTACTTCCTGCTTCCTGCTTCCTACTTCCTACTTCCTACTTCCTACTTCCTACTTCCTACTTCCTACTTCCT